>JANMSG010000709.1:0-4091 GCA_031389065.1 Acidobacteriota bacterium
TGTAATAGCATTCTCTGTTGTAGTTGTCTTCACAGTGAGGCTGACCTACGTGTATGCGAATTTCACAAACCATCGCACTTTACGCGCATTATGATTGACAGCCCGCAGACGCCTCGAAGTGGGCGAGTGAGCCTTTCAAACCGACGCTTCGCGACAAGCCTTTAGACACGGGGGGCAAAGTAATTGAATTTCCGAAAGCTGGAGAGAAATTCAATCCTGAGTGGCGAATTTACGCGCGGTCTTCATCGGATGACAAATCTCCAATCGTTGCTATGATGATTGCTCTGGATGCGCTTCGTGATTCAAAAATCCCTCTGACTTCGAATGTGAAATTTTTATTCGAGGGCGAAGAAGAGGCTGGTTCTTTACATCTCGAAGAGCTGGTTTCGCGCCACACAGATTTGTTAAAGGCTGATGTTTGGCTTTGCGCCGATGGGCCTGTTCATCAAACTCGCAAACAGTTGCTCTATTTCGGAGTGCGCGGAATTGTGACGATGAACCTGACGCTTTATGGCGCGAACAGAGGTTTGCACAGCGGGCATTACGGCAATTGGGCACCGAACCCGGCGATGCGCCTGGCGAAGTTGCTTGCCAGCATGAAAGATGACACAGGTCGTGTCTTGGTTGAAAATTTTTACGCAGGCGTCGTCCCTCTAGGCAACGACGAGAAGCAAGCTTTGAAAGCAATGCCGCCGATGGATGCCGATTTGATGCGCGAATATGGCTTGGCTTCCGTTGATGGAACAGGTCGAACGCTTGCCGAACTCATCAATGAACCATCTTTGAATATTGACGGCATACGCAGCGAATATGTAGGCAACGAATCGCGCACCATCATCCCCTCTGAAGCTACGGCGACGATTGATTTGCGCCTTGTCAAAGGCTTAGACCCGCGTCGCCAAGTTGCAAGAGTGATCACTCATATTAAAAAACAAGGCTACATTGTAACTGACAAAGAACCTGACCGAGAGATGCGGCTCAAGCACCCGCTCATTGCTCGTGTGACCAGCAGAGATGGTTACCCGGCAGTTCGCACACCCATGAATCTGCCAATCGCGCAAAAGCTAATTGGCGCCATCGAGCAGGCAATTGGCTACAAGCCTGTGCTTGCGCCGACGCTTGGCGGTAGCGTTCCGCTTTACATTATCGAGAACGCTACCAAATCGCCGCAGATCGGTTTGCCAATCGTCAATCACGATAATAATCAACACGCGGCAAACGAAAATTTACGAATCAAAAACTTTTGGGATGGTATCGAAATATTCGCAGGCGTGTTAACGATGAAATGAAAATTCGAAAAAGATAAAGCGCAAAGATGCAAAGGACGCAAAGATTAAATTTTCTTTGCGTCCTTTGCTTGTTTGCGGTAATCAGGTTTCTAACGAATCAAAACAGCAGACAGGACAAGTTTGAAATCCCTAGCCACACAACAAATTAAATCTTATTGCCTTTGGCGACTTCGCGCGCGTTGTAACCTTTACGATGACGAACGGCTATGTCATCACGATTCTTCATGCGAATGCGAATCGCCCTGTAGCCGCCGTTCGTCAAAGAGTTGGTCGGGTAATAGCTGATTTGATAAACGTGACGCAACTCTTCGGCGATTTTATTTGCCAATCCGCGCATATCGCCTATGGATTGTGCATCGAAAACTGGACCGCCGCCTGCCGCAGTAATATCAGCCATGAAATCGCCGCCGCCCCCTCTACGCCCACCTCTGCGCGGCCATTGCTGAGTTGTAGTTGCCGCTGAATTGGCGACATTAGGTAGTGTATTCAGATTCGACCCGGCGAAGGGGCCGCGTCTGCGTTTCGGGAAAGGCCAGGGGAACGGAAATGGAAGATTCGGGATAGGGCTTCTTGGCCAAGGATTCACCTGAATGTTGCCCCCTCCGTCGGTGGGAAACCTCAGCCCGTAAACCAAAACATCGGATTCTGTAACGATGTTGATCGCGTCATCATAACTCGCCTTACTGCTCGTTGTGTCTTCGCCGTCCGAAAATAAAATTAAAGCCTTGCGACCTTCCACATTGCGAAGTTTTCTGGCAACCGTTTCATATACCGCGTCATATACGCTTGTGCCGCTTCCTGTCGAAACACTGCGAATGGCGCGTTCCAAAATACGACGGTCGCTCGTGAAATCGGTTAAATAATCAATTCTTCTATCAAAAGAGATGACCATCACGCGGTCATCGGGTCGCAATTGCCTGACAAAATCTATCGCCGCATCTTGAATGGCTTCTGTATTGCCTTGCACACTCGGGCTCATATCCAACAACAAAGCGACGGTGAAAGGGACTTGTTCGTTGCCAAAAAAAGCTACTTCTTGTTGAACGCCGTCTTCGTAGAGCAAAAAATCTTTCGCGTTCAGTTGCGCAATATAACGATTTGCACGGTCGCTCACAAGTATCGGTATGTTTACGAGCGTGGCGTCAAGCCTGATGGTATCATCCTGCGAATCATCCTGTTGTGGTTGAGGTGTACCCGACTGCGGATAGCTGCGCGTGTTTGAAGGCGATTGTTGATTTGGATTCGTCCTGTCGTTTGAAGAAGACGATTGTGAATTATCCCCAGACCGACGCAGCACAGGTGGTGCGCCTCTTGAATCGCCATTATTTGAACTGTCATTGCGCGAATCTTTCTCGCGTTTCAACACAGGAGGCGTTGAACGAGTGGTTGGCTCAGGGTCATTGTCGGTTTGCCTCGGCTGTGTGTCGGTTGAAGGATAACGCTGTGTCTCATTGCTGCTTGAAGGATAACGCTGTGATTGAGTATTCGGGGTTGACGTACGAGGCGAAGAATTACCAGTTGGCGGCGGCTGAACGCTCACGCTCGGTCTCTGAGTTTGTGTAGAGGTCGAAGACTGTGGCGATGAAGAGTTGCCCGCAGAAGGCCTCTGCGAAGACGTCGAAGCAGGGCGATCAAAATCCGGAGTTGGCTTATTCGAGGAGTTGTCGGATGACTGCACACCTGATGGCGGACGATCAAAGGGCAGAGGCTCACGCTTGCCTTGTTGTTTTGACTGCGCTTCTTCAGAGGTCTTAGGAATTTTATTTTCTTGCTCGGTTGTCTCATCAACAGCCGTTTTTTCCTGTGCTGGCGCTCCGTTTTGATTTTGTGAGTCTGCCTGCGTCTTTTGCTCGGATGCCTTCTGAGTCTGATTGGCAGTTGTTGCTGAATTGTCAGGCTGATTTACCGACGGGTTTGAGTTGTTTTGGTTTACTGGGTTACCATTTTTCCCACGTCTGGTGGTTTGCGTTTTAGAGTTCTGCTGCGAGAGGTTGCCGGCATCAGCTATGCTTGTTGGAAAGGACGAAAAAATAAATGTTGCAATCAGCGTCCAGACAAACGTCGCGCGAATTATTTGAGGCTTCATAATTTGAACTCCGTTGATTGATATTGGGCTTTGCGTATTCGATAAAGCGCCCATCAGATTTGCCCACCCCGAAATTATTAGCAATATCCGATTTTTTGTTACACGATCTGAGATGTTTCTGCTGTTGCTTTCGTAGCCTACCGGCAATATTTTATTTCACCACTTCAATTATCTGCTCAAACCTTGCAAAGGTAACGTTCGGTTTGCAATATTATTCTTCGATATTACTGGAGGTTGTCGTGAGCCAAACACTAAATGAGCTTCACAGCATTGAAGCTTTGCAACAAGTTATCGAAGAATCCAAAACCCGCGCGGTTCTTTTATTCAAACACAGCACAGCTTGTCCCATCAGCGGACGCGCTTTCCGACAGTTTCAAACTTACCTTGAAACAGCTGACCCGAAGATCAGTTACAATTTGATTATCGTACAGACGGATCGTCCAGTTTCCGATGAAGCAACGACAAAATTGGGCGTAAAACACGAAACGCCACAAGCCATACTCATCCAAGACGGACGCGAAATCTGGAACGCTTCACATTTCGACATAACCGCTTCGTCTTTGCAATCCGCGATTCAGAAATCACAAAACTAAGGAGCGCATATCAAAAACGCAAATGTGTAATGACGTAATTTCTAAGTAGTCCGACTACTTTTGAATACGCAGTTAGATGACTCAGCGGGTGCAAAAATTCTCAAGAAGGTCAGAACCGGGAGC
>JANMSG010000750.1:0-3530 GCA_031389065.1 Acidobacteriota bacterium
CAACGCCCGCAACAGCCCTGTCAATGTCGAGGTCGAAATCCCGTACGAACTAAGCAGCAAGCCGAAGGATGTTGCGAAGGTGGACGGCGTGCCGACTTGGAAGACGACGGTTGGGGCGAACGGGGAAGCAGTGTTGTTTTACGACGTAAAGCTGGAGCGGGATTAGGGCGGATGTCTGCTATGTCGGGGAGTCCGGACAGGCAGCTCTCGCGACGCCAATGACCGATAGCAGACGTTCAGTAAGCCGAGGCTTTAAGTTCCACACGATCAAAGCGACGGGCGGCAAGGTCTTCAGGTTGAATCCAGAACTGGTAAACACCCTCTGCAAAAAAATGTCCTATCTGATCGTAGGCCGACATTTCGAATAGTAGGCTCCATCCTTCTGTGAGCTGATCATCGGCATCCCCTTGAACATAGCTCGGAGGACCTAATAGATGATCTGGCGTGTTGATATGAAGACCACGGTCATTTCGGCTACCCAGTGCATGGCTGCTGCGTACCAATGCCAACGCTTCTTCCGGCAGAATGCGTGCAGCGTCTGGATTTTCCGATAATGTGTAATTGATTGATTGGTTGACCATTTTAGACAGCGCAAAAACAGTAACATATTGGAAATCTGAAATTACTTTCCAAACAGCATCGCTATCAACGGCGCTCGCTGGCATCTGAGGATCAGCGGTATTGGCACGCACAGTCCAATGGTCAATTGCAGAACGAAGGGCTGTCATGTATGCCTCACCCTCGGCTTCTGACATGTCACTCCTGCTAATGTATCGATTTATATGTTCCCGGGACTCCTGACAACGGATCTCACCCATAACGATGCGTATCGCCTGCCAATCATGCGGAAAATTAGCGAACGGGCGCATCAGTTTTCCATCGCTATCATATTGATTTGAAAAATAGCGTGACTCGATGATCGCCCCTTCAACCTCCGCCAATGCCTGGGCCAGGTCGATGTTACCAGGCCAGAACTTGCGATCTTCTTCTTCGTCCTCATAGTCTTCATCGAGGCGAGCGGGTTGGGCCAAGCCGCTAATCAACACGGGATCGAAACTCCATCGTGGTAGCAAGCGCGGCCAATCCGCATCACGCTGCGGCCATCCCCAATAAGATTTCTCGCTATAAGCGCGAGGAAGTGTTGCCGGAACAACCGCAGGTGAGAATCCAGCTGGATCACCCTCAATGTGGATAACGCGGTGTTCCCAATATTCTCCCCAATTGAGATCAACAAAGAAATAGAGGTGGCCGTTTCGGGGCAGGCCGATTGCTCCGGCGTCGGCAATTTCAGCGCAGTCCAGCTGCATAATGAAATGTAGCGCTCGCTCATTTCCATCCGGAGTTTTGAAGGACGGCCATTTAAATCCTTGCGGAACGAGAGGGATACCGCCCCAATAACTTAGCGCTTCCTGACGCGGCGGAAAATGCTGACGAAACAAAATGGTTTTGTCAGCAATGCGAGGCGTTGGTTTCTCTTTAGATGTGAACTCGACCGGTTTGCCTTGCAATGCAGCTTCAATCTCTGCCCTAAACTCCAAGAACGGATAATCAGATTGCGAGGCGTCAAGAGCTTTGAGCTTCGCTACCGTCCTTCCTTCAGGAGCTTGACGGACTGTGTCTAAAACGAGCTCAAGTGTCTTCTGGTCGTTGTACAAATAGATCAAGCGCGGCAAAATCTCCACGAAAGCAGCAATCGCCACATCTTGGTCTAATAGAACAATCTCTTGCCGCGTAAGATCTCTAAAGAGAACGCTCATAGCGGCCGGAATCGGATATTCCGGATCATAATTCCCCCCAATCCGATAACGCCCGTTCGTTCGCTCCAATTGCCCCCAACTTACAAGTCCGTATCTGTGCAAACCTGTTATCGTAGTCAGTAACTGGGTGAAGCATTTGCCACGCTCTTGTGGCGACAGCTGCCGCAATGCACCTAATGCTGGAACCTGTTTTGCATCTAGAAGACCACCTCCCGAATCCAGTGTCGCTTCCATCGCCTGGGCTAAAGGAGCTTCCAATTCGGCCGCAATGGCAGCACGAATTGAATCAAGCTCTGCTGAGCGATCACCAAATTCCGCGAGCTTTGCTACATCCTCTCGCGTAAGTGGAGTTTCTTCGAGCAAATTCTCAACCAACTGCGCCACGTTCACATGAAAATTTGATCGGCCGGCGAAACATCTGTCAAACATCGAAATTAGGTCATCACGATGTTTTGGCCAATTGTCTTCCGCCGCCGAGCGGACGATATACCAATAGTAATAGTCAAATTTGTCGGTAATGTTGTGAGCGCCACTTGATATTAGTGCTCCCGCAGTTTGAAGCGCTTTGGACATGTCGGAGTCAGAAAACTTCAAAGAGTGATTATGTGCGGCAAGTGAAAGCTTCCATCCATGACGCAGGGCATCATCGAAAGCCGCGTTTAATCGACGGAGTTCGGGTGGTGCATATGGCAAGCCTCGTCGAGACAGCAGTCGCCCGTAAAGATCAATTGTCAGCGGCAGTGGATCGTCACCGAAAGCAGCGGCAAAAGCCGCATCACGGCGCGATTGAATGTCCGGTGCATTGTCGTCATCGTCCATGCGAGAGAAAAAATAGTCGCGCAACGGTTGGCTATCGACCCGGCAGACGTCCGCAATCATGTCTTTTAGCGTTTCATTCGGTTTTGATTGCGATGCATCGTTTGTGACAACCGACGCGGATGTATTTCTTGCAGTCATAGGGGCAGGCAAGGAATTTTCGAGAGTGGCGAAATGTTTAAGCCGTTCCGAGCGCCGTTGGACTAGGTCAGTCTCGGTGTCTTGGCCTGCGCTGTTAGAGTCACCTCGATTATGCGTCTTTCCTGACCTGTACAAAGCAAAGAACGTTGCAATTCCCGCAACAAAGAGCAACGCAGCAGAGATAGTTTGGCCAAAAGGTCCAACAAGCGCTGTGCGGGTAAGCGAGTCAAGCATTCCAACAATACCAGACCTTCGACCGCTATTCGCGGTGATCAGGTTATCAAGAAACCCCGTTGCAGTGTGGGCTGCCCATATCCAGAAGCAAGCGAGCGCAAAAAACGCGGCAAATTTGCGATTATTCAACACTGCGGCTCCCTTGACCAAAAAAAAATTGTGCATTTTCTGGTAGCTTAGCAATGTTAAAAAAGTGCGTGCTTACATTTCATCGCCTACCATTTGCTTCACGAACCTATATGGACTGTGCGATGTCCGCTTTTCGGTTGCTGAAAAGTATATTCGAACGTCCGCGAACTTGTCGAAAGATGTCATCGCCACGCTATTGACAAATCCGATATGTTCCTGTAATGTTCTAAAAACGCTCTTTGAAACTGTCAGCATATTACGCCCAATGCGGGCAAGTCTTTTGCTTCACTTCGATGCTGCGGGCACTGCAAAAGCCGATAGAATTTTACCTTGGCTTAACTTCCCAGTATTTTCGCGTACCCTATGAAGTTATGAAGTTAAGCGCCATTTTGGCAGTTTTGCGTTAATCGCGAAAGCGATTAAGGTGAGACCTTAGTGTGACTTTCCAAATCG
>JANMSG010000800.1:0-8062 GCA_031389065.1 Acidobacteriota bacterium
AATCTGGCTTGACTGAGGAGACCCGCACTCACACAGCAAAGAACAAGGGAAAAGGGAGTCTGGCGCTTTCTGGTTCATTATTC
The DNA here is from genome assembly GCA_031389065.1 of Acidobacteriota bacterium. Taxonomy (GTDB): domain Bacteria; phylum Acidobacteriota; class Blastocatellia; order UBA7656; family UBA7656; genus JACQDB01. The sequence goes on from JANMSG010000800.1 coordinate 84, forward strand.
GTCGTTCCTGCTTCATCGTTTCGAGATGCACTCAGTCCTCAGTCCTCAGTCCTCAGTCCTCAAGTTTCAATGAGCTTTAAAAGATCGAGCGGAATTCTTCTTCACATCACATCACTGCCAGGCAAATTCGGCATCGGCGATTTCGGTCGCGTAGCTTACAGCTTTGTTGATTTTCTGGCGGCAAGTAAACAAGGTTTGTGGCAAATCTTGCCGCTCACGCCTACGGGCTTTGGCGATTCGCCTTATCAAAGTTACTCGGCGTTTGCCGGTAACACGAATATGATCAGTCCTGAAAAATTGCTTGAGGAAGGTCTGTTATCAAGCGATGATTTGGCAGACGTTCCTGAATTCAACGAAGACCGAGTTGAATTCGATGCGGTTATCAACTTCAAAAACCACATTCTCGCCAAAGCGTATGATAATTTCAAACATTCAACGAATGGGCATCTGCGAGCAGAGTTTGAAGCATTTTGCGGCTACGCCAGAAAATGGCTTGATGATTACGCGCTCTTTCGCGCTCTGCTGAACGCGCACCATGGTGCGGCTTGGAACGCCTGGCAAAAAGAGCTTGCCTTGCGTGACGAAGCGGCTCTCGTTTTGGCGCGAAAAGAGTTGCAGAATGAAATTGAAGCGCAGAAATTTTATCAATATCTTTTCTACAAGCAATGGTTTCAATTGAAAGCGTACTGCGCTGAAAAGCGTGTGAAGATTGTTGGCGATATGCCTATTTTCGTGGCGCATAATTCATCGGATGTTTGGGCAAATCCTGAATTGTTCAAGCTCAAAGAGGATGGCTCGCCTGTGGTTGTCGCGGGAGTGCCACCTGATTATTTCAGTGAAGACGGGCAATTGTGGGGCAATCCGATTTACAACTGGGAGGCGATGCGCGAAACGAATTTTCAATGGTGGGTTGAGAGAATGCGCGAAACGCTTAAATTCGTTGATCTGGTTCGCATAGATCATTTCAGAGGTTTCGTTGCGACTTGGGAAGTGCCAGCCGAAAACAAGACCGCCAGAAATGGCAAGTGGATAGAGGTTCCCGGACGCCAGTTATTCGAGGTTTTTCAAGAGAAGTTCGACGACTTGCCAATATTTGCTGAAGATTTGGGCGTCATCACTGCCGATGTTGAAAAGCTGCGCGATGATTTCAATTTGCCTGGCATGAAGGTTTTGCAATTCGGTTTAGGCGGCGACGCAAGCAATACCTATTTGCCGCATCATTACACGCGCAACACGGTTGTTTATACGGGAACGCACGATAATGACACGGTGGTTGGCTGGTACGAAAGCCGAAAAGAGAGCCAAGAGGATTATGCGAAACGCGAATTGAATTTCTGTTTGCAGTATTTGAATTCCAGAGGCGAAGAGATTCACTGGGATTTTACGAGAGCCGCCCTCTCTTCGGTGTCTGACACGGCAATCATCCAGCTTCAAGATTTATTGGGACTCGATACCAACGCGCGAATGAATTTACCGGCAACCGAAAAAGGCAATTGGAACTGGCGAGTCCGCGCTTCAATGCTTACAAAAGAAGTAAGCAACCGCTTGCGAGTGATGACCGAACTCTACAGCCGCGCCTCCTGGTAGATAAAACTGTCGAATCGCTTTTATCATGCAGGTTTTTTACGAAGCAGATTGTGCGGAAACGTCGGCGCGGGAGGTGCAGGAACCTTCGTCGCTTCTTCAGGGTCTATGGCCTGTAACCTTGCGAGTTCCAATTTCAAACTCTGCTCGCCGCGTTCCATAGCCCAGCGATGATTGGCGGAAAAAATCGGCTTCATCAAAAACGATAACTTGCTGAGAATGAATTTGTCGGCGCGAAGTTTCCAATCATACGTGACGTTTGCGAACTCGCCATCTTGCTCAAAAGTCCAAATGCCGCGCCCCACGAAATCGCCCCAGGCTTCCAGCGAAAAGCCATAAGGATAGCGCGATTCGGTGACACGAAATTGCCAGCGCAAGGTGTAAGGCAACCACCCCTTGGTGTAGAGACTCACGACTTTGCCAATGCCCTCGCTATCGCCCGGCTCTAATTGTTCTACGTCCAGATAGACCGAGGGCCACCAGCGTGGCAACTGAGTCGCATCTTTCAAAATGTCCGATACTTCGTTGACTGTACCTGTAACTCGCCAGTGTGTGATGAAGTGATAATCGTTGCTTGCCATCGCTTGCGTCTCCTTCGGATGTTTTTATACAATCGAATTACGAAACGAATGATTTTACGGATTGCTGCACGAAAAAGATAACATAAATACTGATAACAAACGGCTAAACACTTTAAGCTCACTACAATTTGTTTTCTATAAGCGCTGTTTTATTGGATTCGTAGTGCGATGCGTAGCTTTTAATGTAGCAGATTTTGTAGCAAATTCGTTGACAGCAGAAGAGCAAGGCTATTACTATGGTAATGATTTTGAGGTAGATAAAACTTAAAAGAGCAATACCTCTGTTAGATTTTCTGATTAACCCTTTCTTCTATGGAGGTAGAAGTACGATGAAAAGATTTCTCAATTCAAAGCCCGTTAGAGTCAGTGAAGCGGCTCACCAAACAGCTATTTCGATTGCAGGTCAGTTAAAGCTTCCGATTACGGAGGTTTTTGACCGAGCAATTCACGCACTTGAACGCGAAATGTTTTTTTCACAAATGCGCACTGCGTATGAACGACTAGCTTCTGATGAAAAGCTGGACGAGTTCAAGCAAGAGATAGCTGATTGGGACGCAACACTCTCCGACGGGTTATAACTCAATGAACCTTCAGGAGATTATTTGATGGCAAAGCATCCTAAGAGAGGCGAATTCTGGCTTCTTGATTTGAACCCTATACGCGGTCATGAACAAGGCGAACGCAGACCTTGCCTGATCGTTTCCGCAAATGGCTTGAATGATAGTCCTCTTGGACTGGTTATCGTCATTCCATTAACTAAAACAGATCGCGGTTTTCCTTCACACATTAAGATAGCTGCAAATCAAAGCGGCTTGAATTTTGACTCCTTTGCTATGTGTGAGCAGATTCGCACCGTTTCGACGGATAGGCTCGAAAAGCCGATTGGTAATCGAGCCGCACCGGCTGTGATGGTCGCGGTTGAGAACGCGCTGAAAATTCTTTTGAGTTTACGATAATTTGAATCAGGAGAGCGGAGCAATGCCGCTCTCTTTTATTTGACGCCAATGTTCAAATCGAAGACTTGCTCAACTGTTCGCGCACGAAATCTGCGAGTGCCTCGCGCCAAGGACGCAAAGGCGCGAGACCTAATTTTTCGGACAACAAACATCGCATAGCCGAATTGTGCGGGCGTGGCGCAAGTTGATTCAGGTCGGCGCGTGTACAAGGCTCGATTTCTACTGCGCTCATTCCCGCAAGCTCAAGCGCGAGTTTTGCGAAATCGTACCAGCTCATAACGCCTGTGTTGGTGATTTGATAAAGCCCGTGAGTTCCTATACCGATGATCTCTTCGATGCGCGAGGCCAAATCCGGCGCATACGTAGCAATCGAAGTCTGGTCAATAACACCTTTTAATTTCGCGCCCGATTTTGCGTAATCAAAGACGCGGCTGCCGAAATTTTTTCCGTCCACACCAAACACCCAGGAGGTTCGGATGATGTAGGCTTTTTCGAGTTCTTCGTTCGCAGCGATTTCGCCAGCGAGTTTCGATTTCGCGTAAATGCTGAGCGGATTGGGCTCGTCTTCTTGCGTGTAGAAGCCTTCTTTTTCGCCATCGAAAACGTAATCGGTGCTGACGTGAACAAACTGTGCGTTAAATTCACGACAAGCTCGAGCCAGGAAACGCGCTCCTCGTTCATTCACGGAATACGCCCAATCGGGTTCGCGTTCGCAGCGGTCAACATCTGTCGTAGCCGCGCAGTTAATCACTACATGGGGTCGCGCTTCTTCAATGTTGCGCCGCACATCATCTTCGTCGGCGATGTTTAACTGCTGATGATTGAGCGCAATGACTTGCCAGTTGGACGCAAATAAGTGTTCACTCATACAACGACCGAGCAAGCCGCCCGCGCCTGTAATCAATGCGCTTTTTTGTGGAGCAGAGTTGTTTGGATTTGAAAAGCTCATCTCTTGTTGATTGAATTATTGTCGCTTGATTCGATTTGTAAAGGTTAATTTTTTCAAAGCGATTGCTTCAATGAATCGAAAGCCAAAAGCTTATTCCCGCAGCGGCGCAGAGACGACGCAGCGATTACGCAGAGATTTTTCAAGTCGTCTCTTTGTTACATTCTACCTGTTCACTTTTGACTTTTGCCTTCATCGAGAGCTATACATTCGTTCATAGTATTTAATGTATTCGCCTGAGCGCGTGCGCGAAACCCACCTCTCATTGCTTTGATACCAGCGAACGGTTTTCTCCATGCCGCTCGCAAAGGTTTCTTGCGGCTGCCAGCCTAGCTCTTGTTCGATTTTGGTTGGGTCTGTTGCATAGCGGCGGTCGTGGCCTAAACGGTCTTTCACATAGCGAATCAACGAATGCGGCTTGCCCAATAAATCCAAAAGAGTTTGCACGACTTCAAGATTATTTTTTTCGGCGCGCGAACCGATATTATAAACTTCACCGGTCTTGCCTTTGTGCATCACTGCGTCAATGGCGCGGCAACAATCGTCCACGTAAAGCCAGTCGCGCACGTTGAGACCATCGCCGTAAACCGGCAGGGGTTGGTCGTCGATTGCATTGGTTATCATCAGCGGAATTAATTTTTCAGGGAATTGATAGGGACCGTAGTTGTTCGAGGCGCGTGTGGCGACGACGTCTAAACCGAAGGTGATATGAGCGGCGCGCAGGAAATGTTCGGCAGCCGCTTTTGATGCCGCGTACGGGCTGTTCGGGCACAGCGGTGAATTTTCAGTGAAATATTCGTTTTGTTTGCAAGACCCCATCACTTCGTCCGTAGAGATTTGCACGAAGCGATGGACATGCGCCGCTCGCGCTGCATCAAGCAAGGTTTGCGTACCCATCACGTTTGTCCTGATGAAATCGGCAGCCCCCTCGATGGAACGGTCAACGTGCGATTCGGCTGCAAAATTGATGATAACATCGGTGCCTTTCAGGGCGTCATCAACTGCCGGGCGGTCGCAAATGTCGCCGCGAATGAAAGAGTATTTCGGGTTGTCTGCGACATCGCGCAAGTTATCCAGGTTGCCTGCGTAGGTGAGCTTATCAAAGTTGATAACTTTGTAATCGGGATGATTTTTGAGCAGGTGTCGAATGAAATTCGAGCCAATAAATCCTGCTCCACCGGTGATAAAAAGACGCATAAATTCTCCTCTGTATTATGGAATCAAGATTGTAGTCGTCCGAGCGAACTTTTATCAACTAAAGCGTCAGAGATTGGGTTTTCAGGCGCAGGGAAGCTGCCTGAATCAAATAGTATTTGCGCTCAAATTTATTAGACAATCTTTGTTGAGACACAAAAGAGATTGTGATATAGTGCGAAGCCTCAAAAACAATTCGCCATAAAGTAAAGAATTCGTTTTTGTCGTTTCAATCAAAACAAGGGTTCAATAACAATTATCTTTTTGAACTAGCAAGGCATTGTTCAGAGTATTAGGCTTACTCTGTCACTTCACATCGCCGCTGATAGTTCATTCGCTCACTCAAAGAAAGCCGTCAATCTTGACGCGACAGAAATATTCGAGGAGGCAAACCAATGAAGAGGATTACCGTATCGCTTTTGCTGATGATGCTGACCTTTGCATCCGTCATCTCTATGATGATGCCTTTAGCCGAAGCGCAAACCGAAAACATAACCTTTAATGCGCAGCTATTAGCCGTAAACGAAGTTGCGCCCGTTACTGTGCATCCGACCGAGAACGGCACAGCCGGGTTGGCTGTCGTTACGCTTACTGTGACGAGAAGCGCAGGAGTCATCACTGCGGCTACCGCAAGATTTGATGTCTCACTCAACGGCACAGCAGCCAACACCTCTATCACACTCGCGCACATTCACGAAGCTGCGGCGGGCGCCAATGGTCCTGTCAGAGTTGATTCAGGGCTCACTCCGGCAACTGCTATCCCTTCTCCGTTCGGCGTATCATTCAGCCGTAGCGGATTAACTGTAACGCCAGCCGTCGCGCAAGCCATCATCAACAATCCGGCGGGCTTTTACTTCAATGTGCATTCGGCTCTCAGTCCCGGCGGCATAGCGCGCGGGCAACTCGGTGCTGCGCAAACAGCATCCGGATTCGCTGCGCCGACTCTCTCACAATGGGGATTAATCTTGATGTCTCTGTTGTTCATAGCGGCTTGCACATTTTTTATGGTCGGACGCGGCAGCACCGCTTTTGCTGGCGAAGGCACAGCCATGATGAATGCACCCGTACAAGCGATTGATTGGCGATTGTTTGCGAAAGTGTCGCTGATCGTCGAAGTAATGATCGGGCTCGCGCTGATAGTTTTACGCGCCGGAGCGGTAGACATATTCGGCGCCCTCGCCTCAGGCCCTGTGCTGGCGTATACCTTGCACCTGTTGATAAACAGTGCGCGCAAACGATAATCTCCTGACGATAACGGATAAGTGGCAGGCAAGGCGCAGGGTTTGTCACTCAGGATAAGAGCTAGACGGAAACGTGTGTGGCGCAAGCGTTTTGTGCTGCACACGTTTTTTAGCTGATCGTATTTTTAATCCTATGACTTCAACCGAGCAGTTCAAAACTTTCTTCACGGCAAATCAAAAAGTCTTGCGCTTCCTTTTTCTCTTTGCAGCAATCTTCGGTATTTGCTATTTCATTTTCGGCATCGCGCAAGGCGTGCGAATGGGAATCATCAAGCCATACACCGAGCTGCTTGCGAAAGCCGTTGCCGTGATCATCAATATTTTCGGTGCCGGAGCAAGCGCCAATGATGCTGTCGTGCAATCATCAAAATTCACCCTCAGCATTGCTATGGGTTGTGATGGCATTGAAGCGACTTGCTTATTTTTAGCCGGCGTTTTGGCCTTCCCGACTTCGTGGCGAGCGCGTCTGATCGGATTAGCCGCGGGCCTTCCGCTCATACAATTGATAAATATTGCGCGTCTTGTAGGGCTTTATTACGCGGGGATTTATCTGCCCTCGGTGATTGAAGAAGTTCATGTCTATGTCGCTCAAACCATTGTCATACTCCTCTCAACAGCCATCCTCATCTACTGGCTCGAACGAGTCGCCAATCAACATCGGCCAGCATAAATGGTTGCGGCGACTGTTTGCGGCGATTGGCTTGTACATATTCTTGCTGCCTTTGTGGTGGTACAGTCTGCCTCTGCTCACAACTTTTAGCGCCTCTTGCGCCGATTTCATCTACAGTTTTTTTGACTCGCAAGTCAGCATCCGAGCAGCAGGGCGAATCATTGGCTTGACGGTCACGGCTACCGAAGCAAGCGGATTTGGCGGGCAAAAGCATGAGGCAGGCTTGCAAATGGACACCATAACGTACGGCTTGCCTATGCTGGTAGCCTTGGTTTTGGTGACCGGGGCGCATTCGCTTCGCGCCAAACTCCAGGCTTTACTTATCGGGGTGCTGGTGATGTGTCTGTTGACTGTGCCTGTCGTGATGTTATGGGCGAAGCTTACGAGCCTTGAGATGGAAGAGAAAATCGCGCAAGCCAATATGAGCACGAGCGGAGACCGCTCAAGTTTTCTCTTTTACGCGCTTCACGGCTATGCATTTTCGCAACCGGTTATGGCGGTTATTGCCTGGCTGGGTTTGATGATGCTTGGTGTTTTTAAAGGCAAAAAAATAGAGAAAACGCCGAGCCTCCATATCGCTCGCAACGCGCCTTGCCCTTGCGGCAGCGGCAGAAAATACAAACGTTGTTGCGGGAAGGTTTGAGTGGCGATTCGAGGGGATTGCAAATCAAATGAAGTGGAGTTTGGCACAACAGGACAGTTGTTGCTATAGTGAGCCTCTTTGAGTTGCGGATCGAGTAGGCAGTCAGCAGTTAAATACGTAACACCGGCTTTCTACACTCTGCTTACTGCCTACTATCCACATCT
>JANMSG010000850.1:0-3741 GCA_031389065.1 Acidobacteriota bacterium
CGGGCCGCTTATTTTTAAGCGCGTTTTGCAAATCATCCGTACTGGCTACCGCTTGACCATCAACGCTTAAAATAACATCACCGAGTTGTTGAATAACAACGCCGTAGTTTGATTACTGCACAACCGCGCCGCGAAGACCTGCTAAAGCTGCGCCGCTGCCTGCATAGACATTCCCAACGATCAAGCCAGAATTGACCGATACCCCAAGTTGAGCGGCAGCGCGACGATTCAAAGGCATTAAGGAGACGCCAAGCCAGGAGCGAGATACACGACCTTTGGCAATCAACTCAGGGATAATTTTTGACGCCGTGTCTACCGGAACGGCAAAGCCTATGCCGACCGAGCCACCGCTTGGACTGTAAATCATGGTGTTGATGCCAATCATTTCGCCGCGCGGGTTGAGCAAAGGGCCACCGGAATTACCCGGATTGATTGAGGCATCGGTTTGAATCGCGCCTTCAATGGTGCGACGCGAAGCGGGGTCACGCAGAGGGCGTTCGAGTCCGCTGATGACTCCCGTGGTCAGCGTTTGTTGCAGACCGAAGGGATTGCCTATGGCTAAAACTTTCTGTCCGACGATAAGCCCTTTTGATGAACCTAGCTTGACCACAGTCAGGCGCTCGCGCGGCGCATCAACTTTGATAACCGCAAGGTCGTTGTCGCGGTCCGTACCAACGATGCGACCCGGAAATTTTTCACTGCCAATTTGCACTTCGAGTTGCGAAGCGCCTTGCACGACGTGATAATTGGTTAAAATGTGTCCCTGATCATCTATGATGGAACCGGAGCCACTGCCTTGTTGCGGATGAACCCCATACCACGTTTCAACATAACTTTTGCTGGTGATAAACACCACGCCGGGACTTACTGCGCGATACACGTCTATGTTGTTTTGCTCATCGGTTGCAACCGTTGGGTCTGCCATTACAGGTTGTTCAATACTGACGTTTTTATTATTGAAAGCTTTCTGCGCGCAGGCGACGATGACGCCCGCCATTAACGCGGAGATAAGCGATAGAAGCATTAACTGCTTGACTGAAACTCTGTACATTAAACTTTCCTCCTTGAAAACCTCTCACAATCATTCTAAATAACTATGCGTCGTAAAAGAAGCTCGAACGCTTTCATTTTAACGCCTGAGTCGCATCTTTGGTTGCAAGATTAGAGAATTTTCTATTCAAGTTGTGGTCAGAGAGTTCGCCTTAGGTCCTTGAAGGCACGGCTATAAAGGTTATAAGGACTCAGGCGTATTTGCCTTGAAGGGGTTTCGGAGAGTAGCCAGTGGTGAAATCTCTGGCTACCTCCTTCGCGCCGCGTTGCAGCGAACGACAATTCCTCAAGGCGCTCTCAGAGTCGAGCGAAGAGCGGCTAAATGCCACCCCACTACCTCGGCAGGGGCGGCAAATTGACGCTGAAAAGATTGTTCTTCCGGCGCTTGAAATTCGATTTCTGTAAGTGTTATCAGGGATTTTATCATTCGTCGGTTGCCGTTGTGACGCGGCATCAGAGTTGCCTTGAATTTGATTCGTTGACGATCAACAGCGCGCGCGAACGTAATCATCAGGCAACTGAGAACTGATCTTAGGATGCCCTGACAATCAACATAATCAAGACTACCTGGGAGGATGTGATGAATAAATCCAAGAGTACCATAGGAGGCATTTCCGCGCGGCTCATACTGAGCGTCGCTGTCGGGATGTTCTTCATGTTCACAGCGCTTATGGGCAACACTGAAGGCCAGAGCCAGGACGATTTCTGTTCTCAAACCGCCCGCTCCCTGTTTGACGCCTGCAAGACTGAGGTCAAAGCGGAAGCCTTTAAAAAAACAGCAATCTGCCTCAACATCTCAAATCCTCAGCAACGAAGGGAGTGCTTCGACGAGATCGAAAACGTGCGCGAGGAAAGCATGCAGCTTTGTCGGGAGCAGCGTAGTGGACGACTCGAGGCTTGCAAATCTCTTGGCGAAGCCCGCTACGACCCTGACATCAATCCGGCTTTCTTTGACAGCGATTTTACCAACCTGACGAAGCCGAATCCCTACTTCCCGCTACGCATCGGCAACCAATGGGAATATCGCGGCGGCAACGAAGTCAATAAGCTGGAGGTCTTGAACCAGACGAAGCTGATCGCCGGGGTGAGGTGTGTTGTAGTCAGAGACCAGGTCTTCAAAAACGGCGACCTCGCCGAAAACACCGATGACTGGTTTGCCCAGGCAAAAGATGGAAACGTCTGGTACTTCGGCGAAGAGGTCAAGGACTACCAAAGCTTCAGCGGTGATACGCCCAGGAATCCGGAACTCGTCAGCATTGATGGATCCTTCAAGTGGGGGCATGAGGGCGACAAAGGCGGCTTATTCTTCTTCTTCTCTCCGAAAGTGGGCGACGCTTACCTTGAGGAGTTCTCCCTGGCAAATGCCGAGGACGTCACAATAATCTTGTCCTCGACCTACAGATTCGGCAGCAACGCGGAACTCGACCAGCTTGTTCCGCGGCCGCTTGCGGAGCGTTTCTGCGCTGCCGGTGACTGCGTGGTGACGAAGAATTTCTCGCTGCTGGAGCCGGGTATCTTCGCGCGAAAGTACTACGCCAGGGGCATCGGCGTCTTCCTCGAAGTGAAACCGGAAACCGCGACTGCCGTCCAGATCGTGGACTGCAACTTTGACCCCCGGTGCGTAAACTTGCCAAGACCATAGGCTGGCAGGCGCCGGTTCAAACGTGGATTGAACCGGCGTGTGATTTTGGGCGGGCAAAGCGCTGACCACTCTGACGGACACAGAGCGCTTCCGGTTCCGCGTCGCCCGCCCACTCTCTGTTTATGGGAATTCGGTTTACAACTTCACGGCAAACGAGCGAAGATAGTGCCGTCAACATAGACAATCAGACGAGTCTCAGGATCAGAATCATTGCGCAATCACTGACGATGCTCCTTTGGCTCGTCAGCAGCAAAGACGCCTCATCGTGTGCCAGAGAGGTAGAGACATCATCAACAGATCAAATCAGCGCCGTCGCACCAACCAGGCCGCTTGGTTCATCGGTATCGTCCTGGTATCGGCGGCGGCGGCGATGATTTGCCTTTGGCTGGCTCCGGGTTTGGACGCGTACGCGCGCGACCTGTTGATGCGCGCTCGCGGTCCGCTTGCGCCGCCCGACGACATCGCCATCGTGGCGATTGATGAAGCGAGCATCGCACGCTTCGGTCGCTTCCCCTGGTCGCGTGATCTGACCGCAAAAGTCGTTGACAAAATCGCCCTTGCGCAACCAAAAGTAATTGCTCTTGATGTCCTATACAGCGAGCCAACCACAGAGGCAAATGATGCTGCGCTCGCTGATTCCATTGCGCGCACAGGCAACACGGTAGTCGCCGCACAACTCGTGGACGCCCCTCTCGTCAGTGGCGCGCGACAGGTGCAATGGCTCCGCCCTCTACCACCAATTGAACGCGCTGCGGCAGCAGTGGGTCACGTCAACATCTCCACGGAAAGCGACGGCAAGGCGCGTGAATTACCCCTGCGCAAAACTGACAATGAAGGTCATGTCTTGTGGTCTATTGCCGTTGAAGCCGTTCGTGTCAGCGAGGGTTACCGTGCAGGTGAAGTGCAGGATTTGCCCGGCGCCATCCGTCTGGGAGGACGAACGCTGCTACTTGCTAACGACGATAATCAACCGGGTTTTACTGTGCAAGAAGCGCCTGAGGGCATCATAAACGTCAAAGCCGCCCGCATGGCAATTGATTATATCGGTC
>JANMSG010000870.1:0-2506 GCA_031389065.1 Acidobacteriota bacterium
CGTACGCCCGGCGTAAACGTCGCGCCCGCTTCATCGACGACGCCCAGCGCGATTTTGTTGTTGGGCACGTCGGTGGAGACCCACACGTCTCCATGCTGGGCGTACACGCTAGTCGATGCGAATGTCAGCACAAGACAGAGCGCTGAGAGGAAAATGGATTGAGAGTCAATACGATTATTCATTGGATCTATCCTCATATCTCAGAGTTGATAAACAAGTTAAGAGACCTCGCCGCGCTCACTGAGGCGGCTTGGAAAAATTCTGCCCCTCGTCGCACCACTGGCTGATCTGCTCAACTGCAATCGCCGCCACATGTCCGTCGGCGTACAAATAGTTCGCCGTCGTCCCTTGGTGCCGGTCAACCGCGACCTCCTTCGTCACGTCTTGCCAGACGGAACGCTCCGTCGGACCATTGCGTCGAAGGTTTTCTTCGCTAAACCAGTCCCAGGAGTGGACGTGGTCGATAATCAAATTGAGAGAATCGGCGACTCCCTCAAAGGCGAGGATCGTAGCGTGGGTTTCCGGGAGTTTTTGGAAACTGTCGATCAGACCCTCGTTATCCTTTTCCATCTGTGCGACGATTGGCGCGGGCAGGCCCGCTTCGATGGCATCCGGCTCTCTTAGGTATCCATTCAGCGCATAGCTGGTGAGCGTCTCCTGCAGCTTCTCAATGCGAGGTAAATCCTCGGGGCAGAGCCGAATGGCGTCCACTTTCTCCACAAATGGCGCAAGTGAGTAAATCCACGAATCTTCCCGCGTCAACGTTCTTCCCAAGCGATCTTTGCCGTGCACCACGAACGGAAACCGACCATCGTGCACGTCGCAGTATTGGTGAACGGCCAGCCCGATCTGGCGCATGTTGTTGGCGCACTCGGCCCGCCGCGAGGCTGCGCGCGCAGCTTGAACGGCAGGCAAGATCAGCCCGACTAGCACGCCAATGATGGCGATGACCACCAACAATTCAACGAGCGTAAACCCGCATTGCTTGCGCACGGGGACGCCTCGCTTTCGGCCAAGGAGAAAGTGCGGCGCTCGAACGACTGAAATCGCCGCGCAACGACCAATGACGCCTTCCGCTAAGGAAAGCAAACTAGCGGAAAGACAACGGCCTAGGTGAGCGGTGGACCGCGGGGCGCTCCGGCGAGCGAGAGTTCAGCAGCCAAATTCGTGCTGCTAGGCGCCGACTCGTAGTAAGAGAATTCGACGCAAATGTCTGCAAAGAAAAATACCGCCCGGCCAACCTTGATCTTGGCGAGCAGTGTGCAGAGCGAACAAGTATTGGGGTCGTGACCGCGCTTTCCTGCATGCGAAGAGACGCCTTCCGCATTGGAGGCAGAGGTCGCGGGCACTTCGGAATTCTGATGCCTATGGTGGCAGCAGCAACCATGGTCCTCCGCCATCTCTACGCGTTCGCCGCAGGTTTCGTCCTGGCACGGCAAATAGCTGTGCAACCCGTGGCCAAAAATGCCGACGACGGCGTAGGCCGCGAGCGAGGTGGCGATGAGCACACGGCTCAAATGCGTTTGTAATGAACCCGCAAACATCGGACGGTAGCCAACCGCGGTCACAAAGAAGCGATAAAAACAACCCGCATTCTAGTGGCCCCCGTATCACCGTCAAGGTTTCACGTAGGATCTTACTGGGCAATGCCCCTATAAGCTGCGATGCGCCATGTGCGCTTGGAGCGACCAAAACATGACGCCGTTCGCCAGTTTCAGCTAGGTCGATTGGGAAAACGGCCTCCGGCGCGTCTACCCCAAGTTGGCGCCGCCAGCCCTGACCGCGGTCTCAGCGCCCGAAATCGCGAGCCGTCGCTGGCCGACCCTGGCCGCCGGTCGCCTTATCCCCCCGAGTTGCTGGCTGGCGAACGCGGCCCGTGGCCACTACGCTCAGAATCGTACGGAGAGGCGTAGATTCTGCCGCCGTTTTTCTCGCGTCTTGGGGAGAGCGCTCGTGAATCGTATGAGCCAATCATTCACCTTGAAGGGAGGACGAACATGTTGAAGCGGATGATTCAATTTGCGGTGGCAGTGGCCGCGCTTGCGCTGCTGGAGGGCGTTGCGGAGGCCCAGCCCCGTGTCCGCAAGAACGTGAAGGACCTGACCGCGGCAGAGCAGCAGACGTTCGTGGACGCCATGAACGCCTTGCGAACTCCCTTCAACCCCGCGCCGGCGAACCCCAACCTGCCGCGGAACCGCTATGAGGAACTTGTCCGCGCCCACGACACGAACTTTGATCTCGCTCACGACAATCCCTTCTTCCTGCCCTGGCATCGCCAGTTCCTCTTCCAGATGGAGAACGATGTACGGGCTAAGGGCGGCCAGTTCGCCAACTTCACGATCCCCTACTGGGACGGGACGCGGGACGCCTACCCCAAAGACAAGAAGGGCGCGAACCCCGGGGACCCGCCGGTCGCAAACGGCCTGCTCAGCGGCAACGGCGGCATGGGCAACATGGATCGCATCGCAGAGGGTCCGTTCTCCAACCCCGACAACATGGCCGACCG
>JANMSG010000905.1:0-2034 GCA_031389065.1 Acidobacteriota bacterium
CAGATGGCGGCTTTCATCACCCGCACGATGGACCAGTCCTTGAGGCGGGGGAGCAATCGAGCCGCCCTTGACCAGTTCTGGAACACCCGGACTGCCAACAACCTGGCATTGACCACGCTCGGCAGCGGGCTAACACTTGTCAAATCAGACGGCGCCGACCTCTGGGTGGCGAATGGCGCTAGTAGCACGGTTTCGCGAGTTCGGGCCAGCGACGGACGATTGCTGGAAACGTGGACGGGCGCGACCAGTGCATCTGGCGTGCTGTGTGCGATGGGCAAAGTGTTCGTCACAGGGTTCACAAACCCCGCCGGCAATCTCTACATGATAGACCCCAGTCAGCCCGCAGGCGCCGTGACGCTCGTGTCGAGCGCCTTAGGGGCATTTCCTTCTGGAATCGGCTTTGACGGGCAGCGCATTTGGACGGCAAACGCGGCTGGGTCGGTGTCGATCATCACGCTCAACCCGACCACGGTCACCAATGTTTCGACGGGATTCGCTTCGCCGCAGGGCCTGGTCTATGACGGGGCGAACATCTGGGTGACGGACGGAGTTAGCGGGTCAGCAGGCAAGCTGCACAAGCTGGATTCAAGCGGCGCCATCCTGCAATCGGTTGATGTCGGTGATGTCCCGTTGTATCCAGCTTTTGACGGCACGAACATCTGGGTGCCTAACCAAGAATCTCACACCGTGAGTGTGGTGCGGGCGACGGGCGGGCTGGCGGGGACGGTGATCGCCACGCTCAGCGGCAACGGGGTGAATAGCCCCAAGGTAGCCGCCTTCGACGGCGAACGCATGCTGGTGACGAACGGTAGCAACGTGTCGTTATGGAAGGCGACGGACCTGACGCCAATGGGGTCGGTTTCTACAGGCGCCGGTACGGTACCGGTTGGGGCCTGTAGCGACGGGCTGAACTTCTGGATCACGCTCCAAGCCGCGGGTAAGCTGGCGCGCTTTTGAAACTGGGCTCGGCATACGAAAAAGGCCAGCCAGTCACACTCTCAACACAGTTGAAGATGGCCTCCGTCTGCAAAGCTTTCGAGTAACGCTTCCCTGCGCAGATTGAGACCTAACCAATGATGATTTTTGCAAGCAAGAAAGGAGACAACCATGTCGTTTATACCAAAAGAAGGCGAAGTATTTACTTATGAATTTACCGAAGCACACAACCAGATTATCGGCGGTCTGGCTCGTTTTATGCAGATCACAGGGGTAATGATTCTGCTCTGGCAGCTTATTCAAGGTGGGTTTGCGATTCGGCAAGGCGGATGGACTGACGTAGTAACCTCCACTTTCGGCGCAGTGATCGGCATCTTCACCTTGAAAGCCGCTTCCTTCTTTCGCCGCATCGTGGCTTCACAGGGCGAAGACCTCTCCCATTTGATGGAGGCTCTGGAGACCTTGCGAAGTTTGTACAAACTGCAAGCCGTGCTCTACATAATCGGCGTGACGCTGGTCGTACTGGCGCTGATTCTTATGGCATTGGTATCAACGGGCAACTGATTGCCTGTAACAGATTTGTCAAAACAGTAAAGGAGGATAGTATGAAGCAAAGTATTCAAATTTCAGGAAAGCTCTTTTTGGTGGTGGTGTTTTCATTAGGTCTGATGATGGACGCCTACCCTCTACAAAGTGCCAGCAAAAAGTTGACCGGCTACGACATCATCAATGTAGAAAAAGTCACTGTCGATAAGAACAAAGAGACGGAAGATTTTCCCGAAGAGTATGGCGCGGTGTTGCATCAAAGCACCTTATCCAAACTTAAAAAGAAACATACTTTTAATGAAGTAATTGATGCTGCGGCAGATGCTGTAGAATCGCAGAACAAAGAATCCAAGCGGCTCATCTTGTCAAGCACGGTCATTCAGTACAAAAAAGGGAGCCGTGCGAAACGCTATTTCGTAGGCTTTGGCGCAGGAGCGACGAAAGTGAAAGTGCGCTTTACCTTGCGCGACGCCACTACCGGGCAGGAGTTGTTGCGAAGCGAGCGCGAGGGGAGTTATTCGGGGGTGTTAAGCCTTGCAGGAGGTGGCAAAG
>JANMSG010000923.1:0-3151 GCA_031389065.1 Acidobacteriota bacterium
GTTTGCCACAAGGTAAGGGTCTGTGAGCGCCACGACGCGACCTTCGCCGACGTTGGCATCGGCAAGCACAGCGCCTTTGTCATCACCGTAATGATAAATCGTCGCCTGACTTTCAAGCCTCACACGCGAGGCGAATTTCGAGAGCTTGAGGTTTTCAACACCATCCGAATAGAGCGTCGGTTGCAGCGGACGGGCTGTAAATTCTTCCGCGTTGTAAGCCGTGCTGATTGTCGCTTCACCGACTTCGACAAAAATCTCTCTGTCTATGATGATGAGCAGATTTCCTCGCGCCACCCAATCATTCAAAGCTGTGAATTCTTCTTCCTGGAAAACCATGGTTGGCGGCGGCGAGACGATGACGAGCGTAGCGATATCCGAGCGCTCTTTTAATTTTGTGAAGGGCTTTTCAAATCGTGTGACTTTGTAGCCGCTTTGTTCAAGCAGCGTGTAGTAAGCCATCGTTCCGTAAGGCGTGGCGCGATAGGAAGAACGGCTGCCGTTTTGCTCGGTCTCCTGACTTTCTTGCTCGTCCACCATAAAGACGAAATTCAGCCCGACAATCAACAGGAACACGCCCAGCAGTAATAGAATTGCGGTTGAGTTTCGTTTCATTCTTTCAGGAGTCAGGAGTCAGGAGTCAGAAGTCAGAATCTATGCAACAATAACCTGGAAACAAGCGCCTTGAACAAAGGATATTTTTGTTCAATTTTCACGATTTCGCGTTTCTGCTTCGATTAATTCTGGCTTCTGACTCCTGACTCCTGAATTCTTTATTATTACTTCACATTGAAAAGCTGTACGTCTTCGAGCAGCCAGCCCGAAGAGGTTTTATGTAAGACGAGAACGGCGTTGCCCGTCTGTTCGCGTCCACCTGATGTTGCTTTGATTTTTACGTCTAACGATACGCGGCTCGCGTCCACTTGATCGATCCGCGCAATCTCCGTAATCCAGGCTGTTGGCGGCGCGAGGGTTAAGCCTTGAACAAATTTTTTCAAGTTGCTCTTGATGACAATGGCATAGAGCTTATCCGACGAAGGCTGTTTAATGAGCGTGTCGAGTTGCGAAACAAACGCCCGCACAGATTCATCGGCTTGCGAGGCAGGACTGGCTGCGCGTTCGGCTTTGACTACGGCTTCGCGAGATGCGTATTGTGCAGGCGCTTCATCTGCTTCAACCACGGCGCGACGCAAATAGCCCAGAGCCTCGCTTGCTTGATTACGCGCCAACGCCAATTGTCCCAGCGTGATATGTGACCAGGCGAGCGCAGACGTAGGCGTGGGCGTAATCGCCAAGGCTGCATTCGCTGCGCGCGCGGCCTCTTCGTTTTTGTTCTGTGCTGCAAGCGTTCTGGCAAGCCAGGCGTGAATGGTGGCATTTTGCGAATTGAGTCGGACGGCTTCTCGCAATTTCGTTTCAGCCGTCGCATACTCGCCTTTGTTGAAAGCGATGAGGCTCTCGTTGAACAGGTTCAAGGCAAAGCCTTGCTCAGGCCTTGCATCGTTGTCGTATCTGGTTTGAATGATTAATTTTTCGGGGTCAAGTTCGATTGCATTGATTTTTTCGGCGGTCGCAATATCAAACGAAGTGATGTTTTCGGAAGGCACTGTGACGGTTGAAGTCAATTGCTTTCCTGAAGCCGTCGTCGCAACTACGGTGACTGTGACATCGCCTATGCCTAGATTGCGAATGTTGACGCTCTGGGTGTTCGGTTTGTCCGAAGCCTGCGGTACGCCTATGACCAGGTCCGGCTCAATGATGATGTCCACCCATTGCTGGAAAAGTTTATCAATGCTCGCCGTCCCTTCTTTGATTAAAGCCTGGCGCAGGTCATTGAGGGTGACGATTTTTGTTTGCTCACCAACGAATAGAGAGCGTACAGCCGTCAAGAATTTATCGCGTCCCATAGTCTCTGCAAACAAGCGCAACACAAGCGGCCCTTTTGCCAGTGTCGCGGCCGTGAAGGTCGGCATCAGCAGAGTTTGAAGCCTCAGTTCGGCATCGCGTTTTGCTAGTGCTACAGGCGTGTAAGCCCAACGCATGCGGTTAAAGGCTTCGCGTCCAGCGTCTTTGCCAAAGCGATCTTCAAAATAGAGCGCGGCTAAATAATGTGGCAACGAATCGCGCAACAAAGCATAGCTGAGAGGCAGCTGCGCCGGGCGGTCTGCTTGCGCTGGGCGGGCTTCCTGACCTCGAATCTTTACACGCCCGTCGGTCCAGATTCGCGCCAACGCGTCGGCAAGCGCTTCAATGGTATTGGCGCTCAAAACGTCGCGGCGCAAGGTCTGTTGGTTGACCACCAGTGCGCCAGGCACCGCCAGATTGGCGGCGCGAGTTGACGAGATGATTCGGAAGGTAGCACCGGCAGGCGGCGCGCCTAAAGTTTTCGTTAAGAAGTCAACGATTTTGCCTGCCTCATCCATCAGGCGATTAAAATTGTCTTTCGTCAGGGTTTTTCCATCGGCAGATTGCAATCCTGCCTGCGCGCTAATTTCTATCTTCACGCCGCCGCGTTCGCTCGTCACAGGTTGGTCGAAAGTCGAAGCCACGAAGAAGGGAAGAGAATTTAAAGATTGCTCGAAAGTTTGATTGTTGGCGTCACCTTTAAAATTACCTGCCGAGGCAGCGCGCAGATTGCTACCCGTGACCGTTAATGTGAAAGGCGCGGTGATCGCTCCGGTCAAACCGAAGCCTGTCGTTCCGTATAACGTGACGCCTGTCACAAGGCTGGGCACCCAGACGCTTTCCGGCGTTAACAAAACTTCGGTTGGCGAGATGGAGACCAGACCTGTGGATTCAGGAACTTCTATGCGATAGCTGATTTCAACTGTGGCTTTGCCGCCAGCCGCTACAGTGGTCTGCGGCGTGATGGAGAGTTGATTGAGCGTTGTGACGCGGCGGTCATCGCTGCTTTCAAATTGTGCCGTCGCGCCGCCAACGGTAACGGCTGAGACTTTCGCAAGTTTCGTCAAACGAAAATAGAGTTTCGGTTTGGCTGATGGACTGAGATTCGATATCTCAATCACAGCGCGAACCTCAAGCGCACTTGCCGCCGCATCAACGCGAGCATTGATGGTGTAGCGATTGACTTCGACTTCCTGGGCTGCCGCGCCTACAGCGCAGAGCAGAGTGATGAAGAGAGCAAACGAGAATT
>JANMSG010000970.1:0-15758 GCA_031389065.1 Acidobacteriota bacterium
CAACGAGCGCCACGAGCGCCAGGCCGATTATGAAAAAGACTACGGGCGCTACGACAACGCGCCTACGCCGTCTTATGACAGCATTGAGATGGCGATTGACATTTTCCCGGAAGAACGCCGGATGGAATCGCGCGGCAGTGCAACCCTGGGAAATCACAAGAAGGAGCCATTCAGCGAATTTGTGGTGTCGGTCACTCCTGTGCTGCACGTCAATCAACTCGCGGTGGAAAATGCCACGCTGGCACAATCCGATCCGGCGCAGGGATTCTATCTCTTCCGCCTCAACGCGCCGCTGCCGCCGGGCGCTACGGTGAAAATGACCTGGAACGTGACGCGCAAAAACGAAGGCTTCGTCGCCGCCAATCCCGATAACGACCTCGTGGCAAATGGTACCTACCTCGACACTTGGGGCGTGATGCCGATCCCGGGTTATGACGGCGGCCGCAGAATTACCGACAACGCACTGCGCCGCCAATACGGACTGCCCCCCGCGCCACGCATGGCGAAGCTGGGAGACCTCGCGTATGCGGACAGGCTCGCCTTCGGCATAGACAGCCGCACCGAGTTCGAGATCGTCCTCAGCACCAGCGCCGATCAGATTGCGGTTGCACCCGGCATACTTCAGAAAGAGTGGCAGCAAGGTGGGCGGCGTTACTTTCATTACAAGGCCGAGGAGCCAATCCTGCCGAACCTCTCGTTCTGCTCCGCGCGTTACGCAATCGCCCGCGACCGCTGGAAGGATGTGGCGCTGGAGATTTATTACGATCCCAAACATCCCTTCAACATCGCCGCCATGATGGAGACAGCCAAACGCGGTCTGGAGTTTTATTCCACCGAGTTTGCGCCGTACCAGTACTCGTACCTCCGCATCTTGGAGTTTCCGCGCTACCGTTCGGTCGGCAAGTTCCATTCCGGCACAGTGCCCTTCTCCGAAGCCGTCGGTTTTGTCAACGACCTGCGCGAATGGGAAAACGCTGACTACGGCGTCCTGCACGAACTCGCGCACCTGTGGTGGGGCGAACGCATCACCGGCGCGCAGATGCAAGGACGGTGGATGCTCACTGAAAACATGGCGGATTACTCCACGCTGATGCTGTTCAAGCAGTACTACCCGGCGGTCTTAGCCAACCGCATTGCCCGAGGAATGCTGGACGGTTACCTCAACGGCAGAAGCCAGGAGAATGAAGCCGAAGTGCCGGTGATGTACACCGAAAATCATGGCTACCTCAGAGCCAAAGGCCCCCACACCCTGTACGCGCTACAGGACATCATCAGCAAGGAGAAGGTCCACCAGGCGCTGCGCAATTTTCTCAAAGACTTCTCTTTTCAAACGTCGCCTTGCCCCACCTCCAGAGATCTGGTCAACGCGCTGCGCGCCGAAGCTCCTCCCGAATATCAGCAACTCATCACTGATTTGTTCGAGCGAATCGTGCTCTACGATCTGCAGATGGAGGCGGCAAGCTTGCGGGAGATTGATGGCGGGTATGAAGTCACTATCGAGGTAATGGCGAAACAGTTCGAGGCGGATGGCAGCGGGAAAGAGACCGAGGAGCCACTGGATACCTGGTTCGATGTGGCGGTGTTTGCCGAGACCGACAAACCGCTTGAGGGCGTGACACCGTTGTACATCGAGAAGCATCGTCTGCGCAGCGGCAAGCAGGTGTTGACGGTTCGCACAAAGGAGAAGCCGGGAATTGTGGCGCTCGACCCGTTTCACAAGAGGATTGAGCGCAGCGCGGGGAATAACAGCTTGACGTTCAAACCAGAGGCTATATACGCCGATCTTACACGCCATTAGCCTCCAGGAACTTTCCAAAGTAACTGGTCTGTCTCGGTCCAACTTCGCGTTCAACTTCAGAAGGGTGATAGGGCCTGCTGTTGCTGAACACTTCCGCTCCTTCTTTGCGGGGAAGCTTGATATTCCGCGCTGCGAGATATTCAACCCGCAAGCAATTACCGACAGGAATCCGACTGTGCTATCTTATGACCTCGCGAGCCACATCCCTAACGTCGGCGGTTTTGAGAAGGCGAAACCCTCACGGGACCTGATCATGTTTACCGTCACATATGCGATCAATGGCAAGTTGTCCACGTACATTTGTCGTTTACCAGGTTCCCTGACGAGTGCGAGAGCGCCCGGCACGTGCCCGCCCTCGGCTCAAACATATTTTGAGGAGAATTCATGCATACTTTTGTGATCTGTGCAGTTGTTCTGTTGCTGTCCTCTTCTGTCGTTACAAGTTCTGCTTTCGGGCAGACGTCCTCACCGGAAACCTCGTGTTCTGCGCTCACAAAGCTGCAAGTGCCGGGAGCAACGCTCTCAGACGTCCGAGCGCAATGGTTCCCGGCTGACTCTCCGCCACCAGCGCCGCTTGCGGTGAAGCTGCCCGCATATTGCCGGCTCGACGCGACACTCGATGCGCGCACTGGCGCTGATGGTCGCCCGTACGGGATTGGCTTCGCCATCGCACTTCCGGCCAACTGGAATGGGCGGCTGCTCTTTCAGGGCGGCGGCGGGCTGAATGGAAACGTTGCGCCGCCGCTCGGGCGAATTAGCACTGGCGATGCAGCGCTCGCACGCGGCTTTGCGGTTGTGACAACTGACACGGGACACAAAGGCGCTGCGTTCGACGCGGCCTTTTTGCAGGAACAGCAGGCAGCCCTGGACTTCGCATACCAGGCCGTAGGACGCGTCGCTGTGCTCGCCAAACAAATCCTCGCGCAACATTACGGACGTCCTGCTGACCGCGCGTACTTCATGGGCTGCTCGACCGGCGGGCGTGAAGGCATGCTGATGGCCCAGCGTTACCCCACATACTTTGACGGCATCATTGTTGGAGCGCCCGCAATGCGCACCAGCTTTTCGGGCATAGGTGACGAGTGGGTAGCGACGATGCTGAACCAGGCCGCGCCGAAGGATGAATCAGGGAAGCCCGATCTAAAGCGGGCATTCTCAGATGCGGACCGAAAGGCGGTCATTGACGGGTTGCTGAACGCATGCGACGGGATTGACGGGATGAAGGACGGAATCATCATGGACCCGGTTGGGTGCCGCTTCGATCCGAAGATGATTCAGTGCGATGGCGAGAAGAAGGACGGATGCCTGTCGCCGGTTCAAGTGTCAGCTATCCAGAAGGGCTTCGCAGGCCCGAAGGACTCCAAAGGCCGACAGGTCTACACGGGGTTCCTCTTCGATACAGGTCTCACTGCGACTGGGAACATCCCTGGCTTGCTGGCTGGTTCCGTCAACCCGGTCGGTCGTCCGTTCACCGCCACCGAGATGGACGTAGACGCCAGGGCCGAAGTGGCCGCTGCGAATCCGCAGGCGTACCTGACGTCAACCTCTACGTGGACTAACTTGAATACGTTTTCAGCACGAGGCGGAAAGCTCATCTTCCATCACGGCGTGAGCGACCCATGGTTCTCGGCGCTCGACACGATTGACTACTACGAACGGATGACGAAGGCGAACGGCGGCGCGGCAAAGGTGATGAATTGGAGCCGCCTATTCCTAGTTCCAGGCATGGGCCACTGTGGCGGTGGGCCTGCTGCACTAGACACATTCGACATGCTCAAGGCGATTGTCGAGTGGGTAGAGCAGGGCAAAGCGCCAGCCTCAATCACAGCCACGGGCAAGGCATTTGCCGGGCGCACTCGGCCACTCTGCCCCTACCCACAGCACGCCCAATACAAGGGCACGGGAAACCCTAATGACGCGGCATCATTTGAGTGTAGGTAGTGATGTCGATTGCTCGAATAACGAAAGTTGATGGCGGTATTTACCGAGACCGACAAACCGCTTGAGGGCGTGACACCGTTGTACATCGAGAAGCATCGTCTGCGCAGCGGCAAGCAGGTGTTGACGGTTCGCACAAAGGAGATGCCAGGAATTGCGGCGCTCGACCCATTTCACAAGAGGATCGAGCGCAGCGCAGGGAATAACCAGGTCGTAATTGCTGTGCAGCCTAGCATAGTTTCGAGATTGCCCCAGTAGGCAGAACACTCCCCTGCGAAGCTAAAACTCTGCTTCGTAATCGGCGCTATCCCTTGGTGTTCGCCCGCGTTCAGCTCAATGGTGGTGATGTATCCGTAGGGCGGATTCCAGAAGGGGCTCCCTGCATCGTCTCAACCGGAACGAACGACCCGACGTTGTTGGCATGCGGTATCAGACAATCATCGTTGGCTCTTTTGCGAGAGTTGACGTGGGCTATCTTTGGCATGCATCACAAAGCCATACAACATATCGCCTGCGCCTGTGACCACATATTGCGCGCCGTCGAGTTCATAAGTGATCGGGCCATTGGCAACCCCTGCGCCGAGATTGGCATGCCACAAGGCCTCGCCGGTGCGCGCGTCGAGCGCAACAAAATTGTTTGTGCCGTCCCCGGTGAAGACCAAATTGCCCGCCGTGCTCAATACGCCTGAGCGTGAACCGCCATCTTCCCATTTGTGGCTCCAGCGAATTTTGCCCGTCTTGTAATCAATCGCCTGCATCATCGCTTCCTGCCAGCCGCCGCGATCTGTGCCGCCCCAGCCTTGCGGGTTATCCAAATCCGGGTCGTAAATGTAGTAGATGCTGAAGGCGCGAAACGCATTCACGTAAAACAGCCCTGTGTCAGGACTGAAGCTCGGCGGTGGCCAATTGGTCGCGCCGTATTGATTGGGCGTCACGAGCGCGCCATCCAATTGCGGATCTTTCGCGGGATTCGGAATCGGCTGCCCTTTGGCATCAATTCCTTTCGACCAATTGGTTTTGACGAATTCTTTGGTAAGAATGTTTTTGCCCGTCGCGCGATCCAGCACAAAGAAAAATCCGTTGCGACTGGCCTGGGCAAGCAGTTTCCGTTTTTGTCCATTGACCTCGCCGTCAAACAGCACGGGCACTTGCGTCGCGTCCCAATCATGTGTGTCGTGCGGCGAAGCCTGAAAATACCAAACCATCTTGCCCGTGTCGGGATTGAGCGCGACGATGGATTCAGTGTACAGGTTCGCGCCCGCACGGTTCTTGTGCGCTATCACAGGTTGCGGATTGCCCGTGGTGACATAAATCAAATTCAACTCAGGGTCGTATGTAACGGGCTGCCACGTCATCCCGCCGCCGTGTTTCATCGCGTCTTCGTTCGGCCAGGTTTCAGAACCTGGGTCGCCCATCTTTTGCGGCACTGCGTACCAGCGCCATTGCATTTTCCCAGTTACAGGATCGTGCGATTGGATGTACCCGGCCCTGTCCAGATCATCGCCGCTGATGCCCGTAATCACGTGATTCTTGACGATGATCGGCGCGGTCGAACCGAAGAAAAATTGATCCAGATCGCAGATCGTTTTGCGCCAGCGTTCTTTGCCGTCTTTCAAATTCAGCGCCACCAGATTGCAATCCGCCGTTTCGACATACAGCGTATCGCCCAGAATGCCTACGCCGCGATTGCCAAGATGGATGCCGCCTTCTGATTTCCAAACGTGATGCCAGATTTCGCGTCCCGAACGCGCGTCAATCGCCCACACGTGATCGGGCACAGAGAAATACATCACGCCGTTGACGACCAGCGGAGAAGCTTTGATCGCGCCTTGATTGACATTCGCGCGAAAGACCCACGCGAGGCTCAGCGAGTTGATGTTTGTCGTATTGATTTGCTTGAGCGTGCTGTAACGGCGTCCCGAATAATCGCCGTGATAACTTGTCCATCCATCCGTAGGCGCCTGCCCGACTTTTGCGGGATCGAGACTGCCTTGCGCAAACAACGGCGCAGCACAAAGAGCAAGGAAAAGAAACGTTCTGAGGATTTTCATTTGAGTGACTCCAGATAAGCGACGATGTCGTGCATGTTTTTGTCGGTGATTTTGTCGAGCAATTCGATGTGCGCTTTCAGCGGATCATTGACGACGATTTTGAGCAAAGGCGTGCGTTTCCACGAGTGATATTCGCCTTTGTCATCGCGCAGCGACACATTGAAATCATCCAGGTGAACCGGCGTTCCCGTGATGGCTGCGCCATTTGCAGGCGTCACCGTGATGGTCTTTTTCTGCGTACGAGGACGCGGGAACATAAAGCGCTGTTGTATGTTCACGGGATTGGTTTTGCCAATGCCCGCCAAATCGCCCGTGATGGAATGGCATGTAGCGCATTTGCCTGCGCCGTTGAAATACGCCGCGCCCTCTTTGACATTGCCTGTCAGCACATTTTGCGGATTGAAAATTGGAGAGCCGCGTAGCGAGTCGTAAAGGCGTTGATGAATGAAATGCGAAAGCTCTTCAATCTGCGTTTTGCTCAAGCTGCTGCTTGGAACGCCGCTTTGCGTCGGATGTCCTTTTTGCAAAAACGGCCCAAGATCACTGCCGTAACGGTCGCTCCACATCATGTCCGAACGTACCAGATTGGCCCCTTTGTCCGTGCCGCGAGCCGTCGTGCCGTGGCAGTTAATACATTGCGTCGCCCAGACTGCGCGACCACGTTCGGCAACGGCGTTGTCTACGATATGCTTATCATTGGCGCCCGCGCCCAAGACGCCGACGGGTTTGCCTGCCGGACGGTTGGCCGTGCCAGCGTTGGCGTCGCGTCCATGATTGGTCGCGAAATAATTCAGTACGATAGCCAATTCTTCATCCGTCCCTTTCGCGCCTATCGAAATCATTTTGCTGATAACATCTTCCCATTGGGCACGGCTGCGAGGCGTGACAGTGGCGCGCTCAAGCGCGTGACAAGCAGTGCCGCAAACTTTTTGTACGACGGCACGCGCATCCGCTTGCGTGGTGGAAGTGGCCCTAACACGCCGCTGTTCGAGGTTACTCATTACCACAAGAACGAAGACCAGCCCGATCAGCCCGATAAGGCGCTTGAATTTATTTTCCATAGTTACCTTTGCTCCGGGTTTAGTTTAGCCGCTTGAAGAGGCTTCAACCATCACGTGCTATCATACCGCGACCTTACTTGCTTGCAAATGATTTCAGGACTTTTCCTGCGAGCGGGTTTAGTGTTCCAACAACGCCACTCCGGTGGTTTTGAGAAAAGCTCGTCGTTGATTCACTGGCTTGCTTTTCAACCAGTCATGTCCTAGTCATCGGCAACATGTGAATACGTTCGCCTGTCGCCGTGAAAATCGCGTTCGCAATCGCAGGCAGAATCGTCGGCAAAGCCGGTTCGCCGATTCCTGTCGGAATATTGTTGGATTTCAGGAAATGCACTTCGATGGGCGGCGTCTGCGACATCTTCAAACATCGTCTGCGCAG
This sequence comes from Acidobacteriota bacterium, assembly GCA_031389065.1. GTDB lineage: Bacteria > Acidobacteriota > Blastocatellia > UBA7656 > UBA7656 > JACQDB01. The sequence continues at coordinate 7,225 of JANMSG010000970.1, forward strand.
CGGCAAACAGGTGTTGACCGTTCGCACAATGGAGAGCCGGGGATTGTCGCACTGGACGCGTTTCACAAGATGATTGAGCGCAGGGCGGGGAATAACACCGGCGTAATTGCTGTGCTACCTATCACCACGTTAGGCGCGTTTTCAAAGCACCAAGCACCTTGTCTTTCGGTCTTCATTTCGAGTCGTTTTATGAAAGCGCATTGTCGTCAACGTTGGGGAACTTTGTCAGCCCGGTTCAGCGTGTAGCTGAAGTAAGTGTTTCCGACCAAAAGGTTTCGGTCTCCAGCCAGGAAAAAAAGGATGTTGTCATCTGCTTTGAGGAAGGAGAGAAAACCTCCAGAGTTGTCCGGGTCTAATTGGTAAACAATTGCATTCGGATCTGTTTTGGTGCCTTTGAGGATTGTCCATTTTCCTGTCCGGGGAGGTTTGCGGTAAACAAAACCCTCCAGACTGTAGCTGGTGGGAGCCTGTGTCGCCGGGTCTTGGAAGAGGATCAGCCGCCATTTTATTTTAATGCACTCAGGGATCGTAACAACCTTCAGTTGTCTAGCGAGTTCCTGACACGGCGTCCTGCCGTCAAAGACTCCCAAAACATGCGGACCCGTCGGCATGTCTGGCTCAGCGTTCGTCGCAACACTCTGCATGGGAGAGTTGATAACGGGAGTTGCAGGTGGAGTTGCAAAGAGGGAGCAGCACGTCATTAACAATAAGCCAATTCTTTTCATATGTTCTCCTATGATAAAAAGTGCCAAACGAATATGTTCAGTTATCCATTCGTTTTCTGTTCAGGGTATAGCTCCACGATGCGTTTCCGATCAGCAGGCTTTTATCTCGATTCAATAAATGCAGAAGATGTTCGCCCACTTTCACAAAAGACATTGATTTTTGAGGTTTATCCGCGTTGAGATCGTAAACCACCGCCTCAGGATTGGATTTTGTGCCTTTGACAATTGCCCAGGTTCCTTGCAACTCCACCGTTGTTCCTCCCCCCACGAAGCCCGGAGCGTTTTGAGCCTGCATTCCATAGGTACTCACCAGCTTCCAGGTTATTGGCAGGCGTGAGTTCTGATTGGTCAAAAGCGTGAGCTGCCAGGTAATCCGTTCGCACGGAGAATTGGCGGGAATCCCAAGAAACTGTCGGGGAAGATCGTCGCAGGGAGTGCTTCCTACAAATTCCGGGTGCGTTTGTGAGTCCAGAGTGACAGGTGGCTCTATAGTGATACTTGCTCGGACTCTGCCCTGTTCATTCACCGTCTCTAGCCCGCGATGACGCAGCCTAGGCGTGACATTCTGCGCCTCCACTTTTCGGTTCAGTGCTACCAAGAACGTCAAAAGCGCAAGGTTGATCAACGTGAAGGCAAGTGCGAATCGTTGAATTTTCATCATGTTTCTCCTGTATTTCCAGAAATATTCTCTTCACATTACAACTTTGGTCTATTAGACGCAGCAAGCCCCGGTTTTCTTCCAACGATTCTCTCGATAAGTCAGCCTATCATAGTTTCGAGATTGCCCCAGTAGAGATACTCGCCGCGGAAACCAGCAAGTCACAGCCGGAAATCACCGTTCACGTCTTCGGCAAGCTATGGCCGTAGGCTCCAGAACGTCGAAGCCAGTTGGCCTGACATACTCCGGCTCAATCCCAAAAGCAAAGCGGTGGAATGCGCCTTCTATGATCTCAGTCGTGGTGCAATTCCTATCGGGTTTCGCATGTTCGTGCGGCGGCGCGAAAAGCTACGGCCCGCCCACAATCTTTCCGCCTTCCTATTGCCTTGCCATACAAGTTGTGGTATTCTCCCTATACCTTCCCCATAGGAAGGCTGAAGAATCAGGAGGCAACAACGATGAATGAGAAAACGGATGTCTGGCAAGGCACGCTCGCGTTGATGGTGCTCAAGACGCTCGAAGCCTTGGGGCCATTGCACGGCTACGGCATTGCGCGGCGCATCGAACAGACCAGCGAAAACAAACTGGCGATCAATTACGGCACGATTTATCCGGCGCTGATGAAGCTGGAACAGGAAGGCTACATCGCCTCAGAGTGGGGCGCGTCGGACAGCAATCGGCGGGCGAGGTATTACAAGCTGACGCGCGCGGGGCGCAAACGGCTGGCGAAGGAAACCGAGAAGTGGGAGACGACGACGGCGATCCTGGCGCGCTTCTTCGCGCCACCCCAGGAGTCGTGATGAAGCTACGAGAACTACGCGGCTGGCTGGTGCGGCTCTTCGGTCTGTTCCATCGCAGACGGCGCGAGCAGGAATTTGCCGAAGAGTTGGAAAGCCATCTGGCCTTCCACATTGAAGACAATCTGCGCGCCGGGATGTCGCCGGAAGAAGCGCGGCGACAGGCGCTCATCAAACTCGGTGGCGTTATGTTGACCCAGGAACAGCACCGCGAACAAGGAGGATTACCGATGCTCGAAACTCTCTTACAAGACTTACGATTTGGACTGCGGATGCTGCGCAAGAATCCGGGCTTTACGTTGATTGCGATTCTGACGCTGGCATTGGGCATCGGGGCGAACACGGCGATTTTTAGTGTCGTCAACGGCGTGTTGCTGCGCCCGCTGCCTTACAAAGAGCCGCAGCGGCTGGTACGCGTCTACAGCGAATTCCCGGCGATGAACTTGCGCAAGTTCCTGATTTCGTCGCCGGAGTTCCTGGACATTCAGCGCGAGGCGAAGTCCTGGGAGTCCATCGGCGCCGCCTGGTCGGCCCGTAAAGTGAACTTCTCGTCTACCGGCGAGCCGATCCCCGCCACCTCGACGCGCGTCACGAGCAGCTTGATCGACACGCTCGGCGCGCAGCCCATCCTGGGGCGCAACTTCACGGCGGAAGAGGAGAAGCCGAACGGACCGAATGCAGCGATCCTCTCGCATGGTTTTTGGCTGCGCGCCTTCGGCGGGCAGACCCACATCGTCGGCCAACAGGTGCGCGTCAACGCGGTGCCTTGCAGCATCGTCGGCGTGATGCCGCCGGGCTACGTCTTCCCCCCAGGCAGCGATGAACCGCCGGACGTATGGCTACCTTTTCAATTCGACCGGGGCAACCTCAACAGGGACTTCCACTTCCTGGACGTCATCGGCCGGCTCAAACCGGGCGTGACTATCGAACAGGCGCGCTCCGAGATGGACGCGCTCGAAGCCGGGTGGCGGAGCGAGAACCGCGCGCAACATCTGCTCGACCCGCAAGATCATCCGGTCTTGATGCTCCCGCTGCACGAGGACGTGGTGGGCGGGGCGCGCCGGGCCGTGCTGATGCTGCTGGGCGCGGTCGCCTTTCTGTTGTTGATCGCTGTTGCGAACGTGGCGAGCCTGTTGCTCGCGCGTGCCGCAGCGCGACACCGCGAATTCGCCGTGCGCTTGGCGCTTGGTGCGGGGCGCGGCCGGATGCTCAGGCAGTTTCTGACTGAAGGCTTTATGCTGGTCGTGCTCGGCGCGGTTTGCGGCGTGGGGCTGGCGCAGCTCGGACTTAAAACGATTATGGCCCTAGCGCCCGACAGCGTGCCACGCACGGGCGAGATCAAACTCGACCTGGCGGTGCTGGCCTTCACGCTAGGCATCTCGATCCTGGCGGTCTTCATCTTCGCGCTCGCCCCGCTGGCGCAATTGCGTGAAGGGAACCTGGCCCACTCCCTGCAAGGCACGAGCCTGCGGACGACGGGCGCGAGCAGTCACCTGTTGCGCAAGGGGCTGGTGGTGACTGAAATCGCCTTGGCCGTCGTGCTCCTCGTCGGCTCAGGACTGATGATCCGCGCGTTCTGGAAATTGCGTCAGGTTGATTTGGGTTTCAACCAGTTCAACACGCTGTCATTTACCCTCCTGCTGCCGCCCAACGCCTACCCAACGGCGAAGCACCTGCCCTTCTCACAGACGCTGCTAGCGAAGTTGTCCGCCTTGCCGGGTGTGCAGGCCGCCGCGATGTCCCTCTTTGGCGAGTTACCGCCGCTACGCCCGATCAACGCCAAAGGCATCCAGATCGAAGGCCTCCAACCCACGCCCAACGGCCCGGCACAGAACGTGGATTACTGGAAGGTCGTCAGCGCGGACTACTTCAAGACTTTGGGCATTCGCCTGGTGGAAGGGCGCTTATTCGAGCCAACGGATCAGGGCGAGAACGCGCAGCGCGTCGCCGTCATCAACCAAGCGATGGCGCGGCGCTTCTGGCCGGGCAGCCCCATCGGGCGGCGCGTCGATCCGCAACTCTCCAGTCAGACCAACTGGTTCACCGTCGTCGGCGTGGTCGAAGACACCAAAAACATGGGCATGGACAAGCCCGCCGGGACTGAACTTTACCTGCTTGACCGGCAAGTGGTCCCACTCTGGTTAGGTGTGATCTTCAGGCAAAGCTACGTAGTCCGCACGGTAGGCGACCCCTCGTCAGCGGCGGCGGCAGTGCGCGCGGCAGTGCGCGAGGTTGACCCGGCGTTGCCCGTCTTCGACATGCAGCCGATGTCGGACACCGTCGCCGATTCGCTGGCCAGGCCGCGCTTCCTCGCGCTACTACTCGGCGCATTTTCGGCCATCGCGTTGGCCCTGGCGGCAGTCGGCATCTACGGCGTGATGGCCTACTCGGTCGCGCAACGCACGCAGGAGATCGGCGTGCGCATGGCGCTCGGCGCGCGCTCGTCCGACGTGCTGAAGATGGTCTTGAGTCAGGGGACGAAGCTGGCTGGCATCGGCATCAGCATCGGACTCCTCGGCGCATTCGCGTTGACGCGGGTGATGTCCACGCTGCTCTTCGAGGTGAGCGCGACCGACCCGGTGACCTTTGCGGCAGTCGTGCCGCTGCTTGCGGTCGTGGCGCTGCTGGCCTGTTACATCCCGGCGCGGCGCGCGACGAAGGTAGACCCGATGATCGCTTTAAGAGGTGAATAACCTGAAGGGAGGAAAAATTATGCAAAGACTTTGGCAAGAGCTGCGCTTCGCTGCGCACAGGCTGATGAAACAACCCATGTTTGTCTTGATCGTTGTTTTGATGCTGGCGTTAGGGACTGGTTTCACACAGGTCAAACCCACCCCCATTCCACTGGACAATCCCAACGAGCTGCAGCCCCGCAATGTGAAAATGGAACAGGTAACCTACAAGGGGCGCAAAGCCTTGCGCGCGACTGATGCTGCGCCGGCCAACGTCGCCGACGGGATTCAACTCGTCATTTTGAATAAGACTGAATTTCAGGACGGCGTGATCGAAGTCGAGTTGACGGGCGAACCTGCCGCCACTGCTGGCGCTGGCGCGCGTGGCTTCGTCGGCGTAGCGTTTCGCGTCGCAGCAGAAGCGGGCAAAGATGCGACGAAGTACGAATGCTTCTATCTGCGCCCGACCAATGGCCGCGCCGACGATCAGGTGCGGCGCAACCATTCGGCACAATACATTTCTTACCCTGACTTTCCCTGGCACCGGTTACGCAAAGAGTTCCCGGAGAAATACGAAAGCTATGTAGACCTCGTGCCGGGCGAGTGGACGAAAGTGAAGATCGAAGTGCGCGGCGACAAAGCGCGGTTGTATGTGCACGACGCACCACAGCCTGTGTTGGTCGTCAATGACCTCAAACAGGGGGCAAGCCAGGGGCAGATTGCGTTATGGGTAGGGGCAGGAACTGTCGCGCACTTCGCCAATCTACGGGTCTCCAAGTGAAAGAACGCAGACCCCTTACGGTTTCACGCGATTATGTTTCTTTACAGGAGCCGTGATGGACATTCGACAACTACGCGGCTGGCTGATGCGACTGTTCGGACTGTTTCATCGCCAACGACGCGAGCGCGAATTCGCCGAAGAGTTGGTAAGTCATCTGGCCTTCCATATTGATGACAACCGGCGCGCCGGAATGTCGCCGGAAGAAGCGCGGCGCGTGGCGCTCATCAAACTCGGCGGCGTGACCTTGACGCGGGAACGCTACCGCGAACAAAGAGGATTACCAATGCTGGAAACACTAATACAGGATTTACGATTTGGCCTGCGGATGCTGCACAAGAATCCAGGCTTTTCGCTCGTAGCGATTCTCACGCTGGCCTTGGGGATTGGCGCGAACACGACGATGTTCAGTGTCGTCAACGCTGTGTGGTTGCGGCCTCTGCCCTACCTGGAGGCTGACCAATTGGTACTGGTCTCGCATCGCAACACGCAACGGGGGGGCACGTCTGAACTCACGCCGGGCAACTACCTCGATCTGCTACGGCAGAATCAATCCTTCACGCACCTGGCGGCCTTCAATGACCATGATTTTAACTTGACGAACAGGGGCGAGCCGGAACGATTGCAAGGTCAGCTTGCCTCTGCCGCGCTCTTTCCCTTGCTCCAGGCTGCGCCGAGCGTCGGGCGTGTTTTCACTGAGGCAGATGACCGTGACGGGGCGGAGCCTGTGGTGGTCTTGAGTCATGGATTGTGGCAGCGGCGTTTTGGTGGTCAGGCGAATATCATCGGGAACACACTGACGCTCAATGAGCTTCCTTACACTGTCATAGGCGTGATGCCGCCCAGTTTCGTGGCTCCCGCAGGAAACGCGGAGCTTTGGGCGCCGATTGCCTTCACCGCAAATACCGCCAATCAGCGTGATTATTTCTATCTGAGCGCCGTCGCGCGACTCAAACCCGGCGTGACGATCACCGCCGCGCAGAGCGAAGCGGACGTGATCGCACGCAATCTGGCGCAAGCCTATCCGAAGAGTAACACCGATCTCGGCTTCAGCGTGGTGTCTCTGCACGGGCAGATGGTGAGCGGGGTCAAGCAGTCGTTATGGGTGTTGTTGGGCGCGGTGGCGTTCGTGTTGCTGATCGCCTGCGTCAATGTCGCCAACCTGTTGCTGGCGCGCGCGGCGGTGCGCGAAAAAGAGTTGGCGGTGCGCATGGCGTTGGGCGCAGGGCGCCAACGATTGATCCGGCAGTTATTGACGGAAAGTGCATTGCTCGCGTTTTGCGGCAGCACGTTGGGGCTACTGCTCGCGGTTTGGGGCATCCAGACGCTGAAGCTCATCAACCCCGGCACAATTGCGCGGCTGGAGGAAGTGAACCTCGATTGGCGCGTGCTGGGGTTCACTCTCGGCATTTCCTGTCTGACTGGTCTTATCTTTGGTCTGGCTCCGGCGCTGCAACTTTCCCAACCTGATTTGCAAAACACGCTCAAGGAAGGTGGGCGCGGATCATCGAGCGGGACCGGACAGCGTTTGCGTGGGGCGTTGGTCGTGGCCGAAGTGGCGTTGTCGCTGGTGCTGCTCATCGGCGCCGGGTTGCTGATCCGCAGTTTCATTCGTTTGCAGAATGTTGATCCGGGCTTCAATACGGATCGCCTGCTGACGATGGGCGTCGTGATGTCGCAGGACAAGGCGCGGGATTTGGCAACCGTTTCGAATTTCTATCAACAGGTGATCGAACGTGTGCAAGCCCTGCCCGGCGTCGAAGCCGCCAGCGTCGCCACGGTCGCACCCATCGTGACGGCGGGGCGACGTTCCGCCATCGTACTGGAAGACAAACCCGATCCGCCGCCGGGCAGCCCGCAAGTCGTCAACAATCGTGTTGTCAGCCCGGAATACTTCCGCACGTTGGGCATTTCGCTGCGCACAGGCCGCTTGCTGTCGGCGCAGGATACGGCTGAAACGCTCCCTGTCACCGTCATCAACCAGGCGATGGCGACACGCTATTGGGGAGATGAAACCCCAGTCGGTAAACGCTTCAAGATTGGTTCGCGCCAGACGGATAGACCGTGGCTGACGGTGGTCGGCGTGGTCGGCGATGTGCGCCAGGCGGGGTTGCATTCCGACTCGCTGCCGGAACTCTACAGCCCCCTCGCGCAAGCGCATCAGGGTTTTGTCAGACCGCGCGTCCTCTTTATCCGCACAAGCAATGATCCGCTAAATCTCATTGCCGCCGTGAAAAACGAAATCTGGGCGGTGGACAAAGACCAACCCATCAATGCTGTACAAACGATGGAAGAGGTAGTCGCCCGTTCGTTAGCGCCACGGCGCTTCAATCTGTGGCTGCTCGGCATCTTCGCGGCGCTGGCGCTCGTGCTGGCGAGCGTAGGGATTTACGGCGTCATCTCGTATGCCGTCAGCCAGCGCACCCGCGAAATCGGTATGCGAATCGCGTTGGGCGCGCAGCCGCGTGACATCCTCCGGCTCGTTGTCGGGCAGGGCTTCGGGCTCACGCTCGGCGGCGTCGCCATCGGGTTGGTAGCGGCCTTCGCCCTGACACGCTGGCTGGAAAGTTTGCTTTTCAACGTGAGTACGACGGATCCGCTGACGTTCTGCGGCATAGCGTTGCTGCTGACGTTGGTGGCATTGCTGGCGTGTTGGGTTCCGGCACGGCGCGCGACAAAGGTTGATCCGATGATTGCGCTTCGTCACGAATGATGAAAGGCAGGCCATGCCTGAGTGGAATAATGAAAAATGAAATCAGAAAACGACTGACGAACCTGAAGCTTGTACCGACGCGCGAAGCCTAGATCATTGAGGAGTTGAAGCACAGCCTATTGCTTGAGCATGAACTGCGGCGGGTTAAGCATCAGGATCATCGTCAGCCTGTCATTTTGGACGCAAGAAGA
>JANMSG010000997.1:0-13835 GCA_031389065.1 Acidobacteriota bacterium
AATACTGGCTGCTGTTTTTAGTCGCTACGATTGTATTGATGATTTTCTTCGCCGTCATCAGCCCTGATCGAAAAGTCTTCGAGCAGACCTATACGCTGGAGCCTTTGAAGAGCACCGACGATTCGCAAGTGCGATTTTCTGAGCCTTTTGAATTGCAGTCGCGGCAGAATATTAAAATCTCAGCTTCCGCGAATCTGGATAACAGTTGGGTTGATATTCAAGGCGATGTCATCAACGACGTGACCAATGAGAGTCAAGGTTTTGCCGTGCCTATCGAATATTACCACGGCGTAGATGACATCGCCTTGAATATCAACCCAACTGTTATCCAGATTCGCGGATGCGGAGACTTTAATATTCTGCCGAGACTTCAATTCAAAAGGCTCAGAAAATTGCACATGCGAATCATCGGCGCTCTTCAAAGGCTCCAGCGAATAGGTCTGTTCGAAGACTTTCCGATCAGGGCTGATGACGGCAAAGAAAATCATCAATACAATCGTAGCAACTAAAAATAGCAGCCAGTATTTGTAAATCTTTTTGTGCAGGAAAGGTTGATTCGGCGCTACGGTACTGGGCTTGGGAAGACCTGTTATGTTAAATGCTTTTTCTACCTCTGCGCGTTGCAGATAGGTGCCAAGCGACCAATTCACTTCGCCGGTTGAAGGGGCGTTCGGATTTTGTTGTTGTGCAGCGCTCATTGAAATTTCACGCGACAACATCAGCGGTGGAGATATGAAATCCGCAGCATAAACTTTTTCGCCATAGGTAACTTGCCAATAAAATTCGCCTGCCACAAATTCGACTGTCGCAGGCGTGTCTTGATAAAGCTTAAACTTCTTGCCGCCGAAGTGAACCGTGCGGCCGTTATCAACGACCTCGCCAAGCGGAATGGATTGCACGAAATTCCAATGCTCGTCGCTGCGAACCAGCCAGCGAAAACCGACTTGCGGATTGTAGAGCAGATACTCTTCCCAAAAATATTTCTGGTCGAAGGTGACGCTGCGTTGCATGAAACCTATGAGGGTGTACTGAACGCCCAATAATTCGCCTACCGAACCAAGCGGGATGACAGGCACAACGCTACCCGGTTTGAGCGCTTTGAAGTATTCAAATTTCCAGCTTTTAACATCGAGCAATGAACCGCAATTCGGACAAGCGACACGCTCCGTCACATCAGGGGCGCGCAACTCCATAGGGCCGCCGCATTGCGGGCAATTCAACTGTTTGGCGGTGACGCGCTTGGCTTCGCGCTCAGGGGCGCGAGCCGTAACGGGAAAGCCTAATTGGTCTAAAGGAATTTCGCGGCCTACATAAAATGACGGCGGCACATCGCTGTAATCAAGCGTCGCAAATTCGCCGCGCGCGCCTGATAGATCAGCAAAGTAATAAGCCCGACCAGGGATGAGCGCATAAGGGATTTCGCCCTTTGCGCCTAAGGCTGTCGCTACACCTTTTTCCGCAACAACCAAAGGCACAGACCCCGAAAGCGAAGGAACCGGTTGACCCAGTTGCAGCATCTCGAAAGGCATAATCAAACGCTGGTCAATCTGCCTTTCAAAAGTCATGTAGAAACGCCCTTGCGCTTCCGCCAGCCACCCCCAGCGACCATCTGCAAATAGCGCGTACCACTCATCCCAAACGCCGCCCGCTGCGTGACCGAGTTGCGCGCGTCCTGTCAGTTGAAACGGGATGCCTTGATAAACTCCCGACAGCCCTACATCGAGGGGCGACCCGGTTTCAACAAGGTCTGCGACTTTGCCCAGATCTTGAAGATTTTTGTCGCCACGCGCGATAGCCGAGTTGCAGAATTCGCAGACCACAACAATGGCTGACCTGGTCTTGAAAGTTATAGGCCCGCCGCATGCAGGACAAGATGCTTCTGCAAGACTCACAGTTTCGGTACCTCCGTAAAAATGCAAGGGAGAGAGGGAGCAAGGGAGAGGGGGAGACTTTGAGAGGTTCGCTCAGGCAGATGAAGACCCTCTATCGATTTAATAAGCACAAGAGCGTTTGTGGTGAATCGAGAAGATACGCCATCAAAAAAGTTCAGATCCGTAACACGCTTTAAAAAACTCATGTCTCCCCTACTCCCTCTCTCCCTTGCTCCCTCTCTTCAACTGCGCCGCGCTTAGCAAACCGCACCGTTATTTCTGTCGCGCTGAGCAGGTCACGCAAACGCCCTTGCCACTGCCATTCCGGACGACTGTTGCAGCAGTAAAGATTAAAAGTTGCTATGCCTGTTTCCGGATAGGTGTGGCAGGCGAGATGCGATTCGGTCAGCAGGAAAAGTCCCGTCACCCCGCCAGGTGTCGGGAATTGATGCCACATCGGTTGCCCCACAACGCGCAGGTCTAAATCGTTGATGATTTGTTCGCACACTTTTTTAAGGGTCTGCAAATCGCACAGGAGTTCTGGCGAACACCCGCAAGCATCAATCATCCACTCAGTGCCAACATTCATAATTGAATTACGATGAAAACCTTCTAAAAAATTTGATGCAGTCACGACGCGACGCATTTTCATTCCTGACGCGATAAAAAATCTACTGCACGTTTTCATTTCCTGCAATAAATTCATTTTGCCAGAAACACAACCAGAGCGACGAGAGAATATCACGCACCACCGTTAGGGCAAAAGCGAAAACCATTAAAAAAAGGCAGAGTCAAACTCTGCCTGATCAATTGGCGCGATAATGAGAGCCCTTTACCCTGCTCTGGAAATTTTCGGCTAGGGTTTCTTTTCAAACTTCAAAGCCGCAGAGTTCATGCAATAGCGCAAGCCTGTAGGTTTTGGCCCGTCATCAAAAACGTGTCCCAAATGCGAGTCGCAACGGCTGCACAGAATTTCTACTCTCACCATGCCGTACGTTGTGTCGCGTTTTTCATCAACCGCTTCTTTATCAATCGGTTTAAAGAAACTGGGCCAACCCGTCCCCGAATCAAATTTGGTGTCGGAGGTAAACAACTCTTGCCCGCAGGCAACACACAAATAAATACCTTTTTCGTGATTGTCCCAATATTTGCCCGAGAATGCCCTTTCGGTTCCGTGTTTTCTTGCGACTTCGTATGCTTCGGGCGTAAGTAGCTGTCGCCACTCCTCATCTGTTTTGACTACCTTCATCTTTTTTCCTTTCTTGGTTGAATCTTCTTTCGGCTGTTTTGATTTGTCATCGCTTACGCTGACGGCGTTGCTGGCGATGCCGGTTTGATTGCAAGCGACAGAGAAAACAGCTAATAGAATTAATGCGAAAACGCCTGTAAATTTCATTGGAAATATCCTTTCAAATCTTCTCGAATTTCTTCACACGCTTAAATCGGCAATCTCTCAAATTTATTTCAAAACATCCTACGCGAAGGATACCCTATGTGGATGTGTGCCCCCGTAGCAGAGCCTGGCACGGCGTGACGAAATGCGATAAACGGAATTCCCGCATTTCGCAAATAAGTGAGAAGCGCCTGCCCCTGCGCGCTGTCAGGATGAACGGCTACGTCAACAGAGTTGCGATGATCAAATCGTAAACGGTCGTGAGTCGCCGTTTGTCCGTAAGCGCTGATCGGCAAGGATTGACCAAATTGCGAGGTAAAGAAGCTGCTCACATTTGAGATGTTCGTCAAACTCCAGCCGGAGGGACCGTTATAGCGAATCAAAGCTGCCGTGGCGCTGTAGGCTCCGAGTCGCAGTGGGCGCATTTTCAACAATTTATCCATGGCTTTTGCTTCGGCAATCACGTCGTCTGCTTCCTTGAGCAATAGTTTCCTTGCTTCCAACTTAGTCTGCTCTGTGGCAATGATTTGTTCGGATTTTTCGATTTCGATTTTTGAAGTGATCCCAGCTTCATAAAGCAATCTTTTCTCTTCTAACTTTTCCCTTTCGATTGTCCTCTTTAAATTTGCTTCTCCAAGGGCAATCTCCGCCGCCAGATCAGCTTTTAATTTATCTGTAGCCGCTGCCAGAGTCGCTTCGGAATTCCCTTCTGCATTGCTTTTCTGCTGACTATTTTTTGCAGTCGTTTTTTTACCTGGTGTTTTCTTAATCGGCGCTTTTGCATTTGCGTTTTTGCCTTGCGCCCGGGCATCAAGCTTTGCGCCACTACACAACAGCGCACATACGAAAATCACAATTGAAATATGTTTAATTCTTAGCAAGGTAAAATCCAACCTTATAAAACTGCAACGCAATCCACTTCAATCAGCATTCCTAAAAGCAACTGTGCGCCGATGGTTGTTCGCGCCGGAAAATCTTCTGCAAAAAACTGCCTATAGATTTGGTTCAACTTTGAAAAATCGTTCAAATTCGCCAAGTAAATACGCACGCTGACAACTTTAGCGAGCGACGATCCGGCTGCCTCTACAATTGCTTTGATGCTTTCAAAGGTCAAGGTAGCTTGCTCCTCAAAAGTTTCAACTTCAATCTTTCCGGTCTTCGGGTTCATCGGTCCCTGCCCGGCAACGTAAACCGTGTTGCCCGAAATGATGGCTTGGCTGTAAGGACCGACGGGCTTCGGCGCGCGGTCTGTCAGGACTTTGCGTTTCGGCTTACCGGTTATTGGAGCTTGAGTTTTGCGCGCTTGAGCAGTAGCGGCGGTTTTCGCCGTTTTCGCTGATTCGGTAGCCTCAGTTGTTTTACCGGTTTGCGCGAAAGCGCTTGCCGCAGTGGTTACAGCAATCGCTGATGCGCTCGTACTCTTGAGAAATTTCCTTCTGTTCAAAGCCATCCTTTTCCCCTCTCAACGTTTTATCGTTTCCTACTGATTAATCATAAGCCAATCAATTGTGTGTCGCAATTGATTGGCGGATATGAATTTGAGATGCAGCGGCGCGCTGCTTTTGGCACGTCCGCAAGAAGTGACGGAAGAAAAGAACCCGCGAAGCGGGTGACAGCATAAAGCCCAGTGTGAAGCGTAGCGAAACGCTGGGAACTGTGCGCCTCAAAATACCCTAGCCCCCGAAGCGGGTGATAGATAGTTGGCTATCACCCGCTTCGCGGGCTAAAGAAAAAACGTCTGTGAGATTTTTCCCGCTCTGACGAACGGGACTGTATGCTGCCGCCCGCCTTCGCGGGCTAAGATTAAGCAACACAGCATACCCCGCTGCGAAATATTAAAGGAGTAACTGATTGGATAATAGCAGTTCAAAGAAACCGCTAAAAGATAGGGAATTTATGATGATGCTATGACAAAAACGAAAGGCGCGATAGTAAATCACCCACTATTAAATATGGGACGAACAGTGTCGAATTTTAAGCCGACGCCGATTTTTTCCGGGATATTTTCTATTCGCACAACCTCCGCTGTATATTTCATCCAATTCTCTTTTTGAAACGGCAAGCGTATCGCAATGTCTATTTTGGTGCCCACATCAACTTTTCTACTGAGATAGAGAAATGCCCCTGTGGAACTGAGATTTTCAATGATGCCCTCTTCGCCAAAATTTGCGCCGCTACGATCACTACCCTTGATCGTAGCTTGCCACTTCAAACTTCGCCTCACCGATGTTCTACGTTCGCGCACGATTTCCCCTCTCTAATGCTTTAATCCGTAGCAAGATCTGCCACGTCACACTGCTGTTGCTGCTTTGAGTTAGCTACTTCAGGTGTTACATGAATATTAAATGGAAAATCGGTATGAACTTCCTTGATGCTTGAATAAATTCGATCTTTCCTCTATTCTTGGCTGGTCGAAACGATAAAAACATAAGACAGTCACCAGGAATAAAAATTCCCTCCAGACTGCAATGTAAAAATATAATAAAAATAGGAGTAACGATATGGCAACTGATGCCCCAAAAGTTGTCGCCCAAGTCGTAAGCTCTACTCTCCAAACTCCACCTCACCATGGAAAAGGGAGAGGCTTACGAAGCGTACTTATTTCGCAAGATGCGAATGCGATATGGAATGAAATTGATTCATTCATTCATTCAACAAAGCTGCTTCCCACAGGCGACCGCGAAACAATAACACAAGACCTCTTTCTTCATCTATTATCATGGCAAATATTTGGTAATTTTTTATCAGAAGATTGCACAGATGAAGAAATACAAAATGAATTACGCTTACAATTGCAGAAAATGCTTCAAGGTAATTCGTGATCCCCAACGATTCATTTGAGTGCCGCCTTGTTACACTCCCCAGGCGCCGCTCAAATGAATATTCGTGCCGTTGACATAACGCGCTTCGTCCGAAAGCAGATAACAGACAGCCTTGACAGCATCGTTTGTATTGCCAATATAGCCAGCAGGAATGTTCTTCACCATCTTCTCCAATTCCTCTGCAGGGGCGCTCCCGGAATCAATAAAACCCGGCGAGATGGCATTCACGGTTATGCCGTGTGGCGCGAGAACTTTGGCAAACGAGCGTGTGAGAATCAAGACGCCCGATTTTGCTATGTAATGGGCTGTGACAAACGGCTGCCCGATTTGCTGGTCAGCATTTGCCATGCTGAAATTGATGATGCGCCCCCATTTGCGCTCTTTCATACCTTTCACAACGGTGCGGCTCAAATAAAAAATCGGATGCAGGTTGTTGTCAAACATCTGGTGCCAACCTTCTATGCTCTCTTCTAACAAAGCGACGCGATGATAGGGTCCTGCGCAATTGATGAGCGCGTCTATACGACCAAATTCCGCTTCGACTTTGCCAGCCAAAGCTTCTGCCGCGCTCGCATCAGACACATCAGCGCGTTCAATCATCGCCTTGACATTCTTTTGCTGCAATTCATCCTTCAAAGACTCGGCATCGCTTTCACTGTTCCTGTAGCAAGCGGCAATCGCCCAACCCTGTTGCGCGAGTGTCAAAGCAATCGCGCGCCCTATACCGCGCACGCCGCCGGTTATCAAAGCTACTTTTGGGTCATTCGTCATTGGTATTTCCCCTAAGTTTATAGATTGCAGTGTGCCGCACTTGCTGAACGATGCGCTTGCCGTCGGCGACGAGCAGCAAATCCATAGAGATCAATTCGTGACCTTTGCGCTCGAAAACTTCGCGTATACGCCCTCTGATTGAAAGCTCTTCGCCATCACGCGCTGCGCTGTGATTGATTAAATCGCTGCCGACGTGAATCCAGGGATTGAGTTTGAAATTCCTCACCAAGATTTCATTCGCCAGTCCCAACAAATATCCGGGATGCGCGACCGCATTTGCGCCGTAATAAATTGCCAAGCGTTCATTAATGCCTTGTAGGTAATTTGCCTCTGCCGCTTTCAAATCGAGTTTCTCTGTAAAAGAGCCGAGCGGCACGCCTGCAACAAAATTTTCGCGCACCGCTTC
Source organism: Acidobacteriota bacterium (assembly GCA_031389065.1). Classification (GTDB taxonomy): domain Bacteria; phylum Acidobacteriota; class Blastocatellia; order UBA7656; family UBA7656; genus JACQDB01. Next base: position 7,264 of record JANMSG010000997.1, read on the forward strand.
GGGTCGCCGAGAAAAATCTGGCAAAGCGTGTTCGGGGAAATCTTCTATCGCGGCATCGCCCAACCATTTCGATTCATCGTTCACTGTCGCCAGTCCCGTAGCGCACACCGTGCCGTCTTCGCGCTCCGCCCTTATGATAATTTTCGTCGGCTCAGAATCGTCGTCAACCTCTGTTCTAACAACAACCGTTTCACCTTCATAAAACGGCTGATGAAATTTCACCTGCATAGAGCCACGTTCAAGCCATTCTTCTGCAAATCGCTCAACCAGCGGCACAGTCATATAAGCATAAATAATCACGCCTGGCACCAAGCCGCCGCGAAAACCGAACCTTGCGGCGACCGCGTCATCGTGAATTTTATTGTCGGAATCAATCGCCGTGTTCTTTGCTCGAACTGTGTAAATCGGTAGTTGATTATCCATCATAGAGCTTTCTTTCATCATTTAATTGTCTCTTGCTCGGTTGTCGCTTTGCTTTCGTCTTCTATCTGTTTTAACAATTTTTTGAAGACAGGCATTTGCGCCAGCGACTTTAAATCTTCATCATCGGCGATGTCATAGAGGTATTCATCATCAAACTCTATGGCTTTTTGCAGAGCGCGAATCGCTTCGGCTTTGCGACCGAGCCTTGCCAGAGCGCAAGCGCGATTGTAATGGGCATCTGCCCTTTTTGCATCAATTTTAAGCGCTTCATCCGTAGCCGTCAGCATCGCAGTCCAGTTTTTTAACCGCTGGTAGGCATCCGACAAAGCGATGCGCGCTTCAACATTTTTCGCGTCAATCTCAATGGCTTTCTTTACCATCGGCAAAGCATCCTTCGCACGCTTTTCGCCGATGAGCAAGTAAGCCAGCCTGACATTTGCCATCGCATTTTTCGCCATGCGTTGCGGCTGTGATAACGCCAAGCCTTCCGCTGCTTCCAGGTGTTCCTGCAGACTATTAAATAAATCGGCAAATAAATCTTCGTCCGCGTCTGCGTGCTTTGCGCCTTCATCTATCAACTTCATCGCTTCGTCATAGCGTTTCAAAATCACCAGATACTCTGCCAGATCACTATAGAGCAAAGCCTTGCGAGTGTCGCGTTCAATGGCGGTGCGATAGCTGAGAATGGATTGCTCAACTTCATTCTCGCCGCGCTGCAAAATTGCAAGTCTTTGCCAGGGACGCGGGTCTTCGGGAATGATCGCCGCATAACGCTGATAAAGCGCCACAGCTTTTTTCTTATCTTCGTTCTGAGCCTCGTTTTCATAAAAATCCGCAAGGCTCATCAAGGCAGGGGCGAACAGTTGCTCTTCATCGCTCAGAGTTTCCAGAAGCGCTCTTGCGGCTTCGCGTTTTTTCGCATTCTCTTCTTCCTTTGCCTGTGCCTCCTTGGTTTTTTCCTCCTCTTCCAACTCCAGTTTCGGAGCCATTCGCAAAATCAGACTTGCTTTCAACAAACGCAAAGCCTTCTCTTCGGGCGACGTTTTCAAGCCTTGTTCGACAATTTCAAGAGCCATATTCAAATCGCTCTGCCAGGCAGACAAGCCGCGCAAAAGCGGCGAGTAAGAATTGCTTTGACGCGACTTGCCTTGGCGCTGGTCTGTGATGCTTTGCACGGTGGGGCGTAACAATTCGGCTATGGTATTGAGCCCACTATCCACCTGTGCGATTTCCAGCAAAACCCAGGCATCGCCTTTTCGAATAAGCTTGAAGCGCAACAAATTCTCTTCGTAGCTGTACAAGCCATGCATCGCCAGCACCTCTGCGTGATCATTATCAATCCTGGTTTTCAACACACGGATTTTCGAGGTTAAAACGCCCTCCGATTTATAAGTTTTGAACAGCGAATACAGCAAGATTCGATGCGTTGAGGAAAACCGCTCACGCTCATTTCCATTCATTGCATCCCAGGCACCTGCGCCCATCAAATGATCTGCAAGCACCTTCATATCTATCGCTATAGATAGCGCGTAGGCTTTTCTCTCTGTGGCTGTCGAAAAATCTTCGCAGACCTTTTCAACCAGTTTTGTCGCATCGCGTTGAAAATCGGGTGTGGTGCGCGTCGTTTCGAGAGTTTCCAACTCAATCAAATTCAAGACGGCATAGCTCAACAACTCCGACGATTCGGCTTTGATATGGGTCGCGTCAACGAAATCGGTTCCCCAGGTTGGGTCTAACTCGATCCATTCGCCTGCATATACTTCAACCCAGGCATGACCACCGAACGAGCCGCCGCTGTATGCAAGCCCCGTCACCAATCGCGCAGGCAAACCGAGAGAACGCGACATCGCGATGAATAACTCGCTGAACTCCAGACAATCGGCTTGTCCCGTTGCCAATGTCTGTGCCGCATCCGCGTTGTCAACTTTCTTCCACTGCAAATTTTTATAGGTCCATTCGGAAAGTTTACGCGCCACAGTCCAGGCATCTTTCTCTGCGCCGACAATCTCTTTCGCTTTCGCTATGACGTTTGCATCGTCGGAACGAAGCTGATTTGTAGGCTTCAGATATTGGGCAAACTCGACACCCATTACAGGTATGGCAATCTTTTGCCTGGGCTCTGGATGGCGCGGGCGAAGCGTTAACAGCAAGGTATCGTCGGTCTGCTTTTCAACTTTTTGAGAATCCGATTCGATATTTTCTTTGATGCGGTCAATGACGCCTTTACTCTTGGCTTTGACTCTCATCTTCAAAGTGTCTATGCGTGATTGGTCAACGATAGGTAATCCCCGCGCCTCTACAACCGCAAAAGCAAGGTCAGAACCCTTGGACATTTGTGAAAGCTCCGCGACCGAATAACGACCTTCACGCGCCAACGACACTGAAAGTTTTGCATGCAAGCCTTGTGGGTCGAGGGTGGCGTAAAAATTCTGGCTATGAAAAGCGCGGGCGATGGTAATGAAGGTACTGACAGCGTCTCGCGTGCTCGGGTCTTTGGCTGTCGTATCTATGGCTTCGATTGCCGCTTCCAGATTACACCCTCCGAAAGCCACCACATTAGCGGGGACATGGCTTGCCGCTCTGGCGAAATCGCGGGTGTTGTAAAGTTTTTCTTTGCCGTCGAAACTCTCAACAGACGCTTCGCTACTGGCAAAAATGAGATAGCCGTTTTTCATCGCCGCAACAATTTCGCTGGAGCCGAATTTGACGCGAGCAAAGCGTCCGCCGGATTGTTTGAATAATTTTTTGTCGTGGAAAGCTTGCGTAAGTTTTTCACTCTTGAGTTTGAAAAACACCGCCCAGTTCCAAGCAGACTTTTCGTCTTTCGGTAAATTCAACAAAGCCGCGCCAAATTCGTCGCCGAGTTCCGGCAACACCTCCTTCTCAAAATCCACTGCCCAGGCAGACTGAAAAGAAGTAAGGTCATCGGCGTTAAGAAAATCTTTGCGCCATTTTTGCCAGGCTGTTGTCGCATCGAATTTCATCAGCAGATAGAGAAGCGTTGATTTCGGCAACAGTTCGCGCGGTGCCTTCAGTTCCTGTATTTGAAATGGCTTCAACGGTTTTGTCCATTCGCTGCTTTTAAACAGCAGTTGATAGGCGCTCTGCCAAGCGGTATTGGAAATTTTCAAGCCACCGCTTTCCGTGATGTGCTGATCGGTTTCACTGCTCTGGCTGCTGGAAAACATATCGAGCGTAGCGCTTATGTCGCTCATATAAATCACATCGCCATCGCTATCGAGGGCGCGTTTGAACCCTGCATTCGCCGACAGATTTGCGCTTTTGGTTTCCAGTCTCCTTAACGCATCACGCATCGAAAACCAATCGGGCGTCAGCAGCGCCGTGTCGTGTAAATAAGCAACATAGATGCGGTCGTATTTAACTGTGCCATCCTCTTCGAGTGTGCGCTGCTCGATGATTTTGACAGGGAAGCCAAGGCATTCCTCAAAGCCCATCAAACTGTATCTACTTGACACGGGCTTAGGCTTTTTGGGCGCTTCGTCATTTATTATCGAAGCGATATAAGGCAAGATCGCAGGTGCCAGCCCTATGAATCGCGAGATAGCGGAAACGTATCCGGTGAAGCTCTCAAAATTGCCTACGCTGTTTTGATAAACCGTGAGCCCGCGCTCGAATTTATCGCGGTCATTGACGCGCACAACTACGGCGCTGCGTTGCGCGACTTTAGTACCGCGTGGCGCATTTTCCGCAGTCCAGCTACCGACAGCTATTGGCGCGTCCGCTTTAATCCCTGCGGAATCCAGCAGTGAATCATCCGTTTTCGCGCCCAGTGAAGACATCATCGCTTCGCGCAGCGAATGGAACATCAGCAGAAACTGCGCCTGTTCGCGCGCCGTGTCCATTTGCATATTCGACAGCGAATCGCCAAATTTGCTTAACGCTTCGCCGGGCTTTGGCAAAGCCGCATACAGTGTGACATTTTCGGGGAAGACATTTTCGCCAAACGCTAAAACTTGCGGGGCATTGACATTCGACCTTGCCATTTTTGCCGTGCGAGTCGGCGATGGATTGAAGGCATAAGCGCCTTCCGTTTCATCGCGCAAATATTCAAGCCAGAGCCAATCGGTTAGCTGTTTGTCGCTCAAAGCTTGTTTGATCAAAGCCGCACGCGATTCTTTGTCTGCTTTCGTCAACTGTTCGCGCAGTTGAATCTTTTTAATCGTTACGCGGAGTTGTTCGATAAACCCTGCATCATCTATGTTGGTCAGCTTTTTGTCTGTGTTTTCATTGGTGTCAAGCGCTTCGGCTTTTTTGCTTTCTGTTTTTTTTACAGCGAGTTTTTGGATATACGATTCGAGCTTCGCAATGTCGTCGGGGCTTGCGGATTGACCCAGGTGAATAACCGCGAGCAAGCGATTTTCCGCAGAGTCCAAAAGTTTGAAGAGCGGTTCGACAGGCAAAAGCTCATCTCTTCCATAAGCAACTTCAAGCGCATAATTGTTAAGACGCTCGTTGTTGTGTGCCACGATTTCTACAAAAGGCATTTTGAAGAAATTGACAGGAACTGCGCTGATTAAATTGAGCGCCAGAAACTGTACATTCAGATCTGCACTTGGTTTGAACGCTGGAATTTTCTTACTTCCTGCAACAGGTTTCGACGCTTTGACATTCATTGTGCCCAGAGATTTCGCTTTGGTCTTTGGCTTCGCAACTGGTGGCGGCGGAGGTGGTGGCGGCGGTATGACCATACCCTGCGGCGCTGTTACATGAATCTTAAAATTTATAGCAGCCATAAGATCGCTAGATTTTGTTTTGAAAAGTTCTGCGGCGACCTGTGCGCGACTCTCTACATTCAACAAAGCGCCGACGCGAAGTAGTTTGCTTTCATGTATAAGAAACCCTTGATCTACGTTGCGAATCACTTCAACAATATCAGGCATAGCAGCGACGGTTTGCGTTGCTTGCGCCGCGACAAATGGATCGAGGTCGCCGGTTTCAGCAATCAGAAAATCATTCAAAGATTTGTTGCCGCTCAACGCCAAAGCCCTTACCGTCAAAGCGCGAACAAACGGTCTGCGGTCAAGTAGCAGATCGAGCGCAGAGGCGGGCGAGGTGGCAAAAATTTTAGCGAGATTGGCAACCGCCTTTTCACGTTCATCCGCATTGCGGCTTTCGAGCGAAAAGACCAGAGATTGAACCTCATCAACTCTTGAAGGATCATTTTGCGTGATAATTTTTGAGCGATGATAATTGAATTCGTCGTAGAAAGAACGGTGACCAACAATCACCGTAGATTGCATAATGCCTTTGAAATACGGCATATTTTCGGCTTGATTCGCGTCCGGCGTAATGAATATAAAAGTGATTGCTTCTGCACCGTTGGCGACAACCCACACGAATCTGCGCGACGAAATTCCTTTTAAATCGGCCACCTCGAAAGAGAGTTCACGGCCTTCGAGTCCGCCAATCTGTGTGCGACGAACAGAGAGCGATTCAAGGCCACCCGGTAGATTGCGCAAGCCTTGCAGCATCCCTGCCAGGTAATTTTTCAAGCCTATGCCATCAGGAATTTTCTCGACGATGACTCTGAATTCAATTTCGTTCTCGCCTCTGAAATGCAAATCCGTTCCCAGTTGCTGCCAGGAAACCGGCGTCCGAAAGACCAGGGAATTCGATGGCGAAACATAGCGTTTGAAAGGCACCGAAGGCACTTGATAATTCTGCCATTCGGCGTCGCGCGACGCTTTGTCCTGGGCGCTGGTTAATTGCAGCGAGCAGACAATCAGTAAACTTGAAATGACCACCAATCGAAAATATTTTTTAACCATATATATAGACCCGCAAACAGAAGAGTTCGGAATTTTGTAGGCGTTAAGAAAAAGATTTTGCAACAGCAATAAACTGAGATTTTCAGAACAAGCAAACACCTATGAAGCTTCGTTCAGTGTTTTCGGATGACCCGCCTGAAAAATATAGCCGAAACGTTATCCGAATCAACAGGATATTTGATTTGAAATGTTTTAGACCCGGATCAATTTCGCAGGAAGATTATGAGATACATCCGCGATTTATACAAATTCGCTTTTCGCTATGAGAAGAAATGAGTTTGATAGGATGCGACGGAACGCGGACATTCCTGTTTGCATGTTTTCTATAGCTTTTAAGAAAATGTTTTTCCGGAGAAATCA
>JANMSG010001000.1:0-5222 GCA_031389065.1 Acidobacteriota bacterium
GCCCCCAGCCCGTAGCTTCAAACCGATTCATTAGCGGCAAGGCGGTGTCTTGATGCCAGACCACCAGCCAGTTCGCAATCCGTGATTTATCAAAAAGTGTAGCCCGAAATGGAACTGGTTCTTTGCTTAATAGAGATCGCGCAATCTCAAGCAAGCGAATGTCGTTTGCCAGATCTGCGACTTGCGGCACCCTCATCAAGTGTCTTGCTCCTGCACGTCCTCTATCTAGTTTGGAGCTAGATAAGGGTTCGAGAAAGGTATCGCAATCTTTGTGGGAGAGAAAATTTTCTATTACCTGAAACCCTGATTCAATTCTTTGGGTGACAACCATAATGCCTCTTCCTTTCCCCTCTCTCCGAATTGTGACTGAATTTTACCATTATGTTATATGGCAAAAAAATCGTCGTAGGGTCAATCATCAAAAAGATTTTCTTAGCTTTGAAGTTTTTTTTGCCTTCCGTGCTTTGACACGCTTGAAGGCACATGCTATAACGATGCCATTCATTATATAAAGTAGTCGAAGCAAAAGTAGTTTCGAAAACCATGACCGTAGAGCAATACAATTTATACAGTATAAAGTTGCGAGGCGCAGGTTGCGTCTCTGAGAAGGTATTATATATTCATCGTCTGCACAGACGCACTAATGGGGACCTTCAGTATGAGCACAGATCAAGACAACAAACAGGAGAGTTCACCTAAAGTAGATGTAGAAGCAAAAGTACCACCCGTTCAAAAAACCGAAGCAACAGTAAAGCCCGCGCCTCCTGCAAAGGTCGTCGTGCCGCCAAAACCTTCAACCGTAGGTTCGTCGGCTGCTGCCAAAAGCAAAGCGACGGTGCAAAGTGCAGAGCCGGATCCGATTAATCGGTTGAGGCGGGGAATTATTTGGGCTTCTATAGGCGGATTTCTTGCAGCCTGTTTCTTAATGTTCTTGCGCTTCTTCCTTCCTCGAACCCTGTTCGAGCCGCCTACCAGTTTTCGCATCGGCTATCCTTCTGATTTCGGCTTCGGCGTAGATACAAAATTCCAACAGCAATATCGCATATGGGTGGTTAGAAATGCTGAGAAGCTTTTTATTATCTATGCCCGCTGCACGCATCTGGGATGTACACCGGATTGGAAGCCGAGCGAAAATAAGTTCAAATGTCCTTGTCACGGCAGCGGGTACGATTCTGAAGGCATAAACTTCGAAGGTCCTGCGCCCAGACCTATGGATCGCGCAGAAGTAAAGCTCGACCCTTCGGGGCAGGTTGTCGTGGATACGGCAAAGCTTTATGCCTGGCCGAAAGGCGAAGAGAGCCAATTCGACAAAGACGGCTCGTTTTTACAGGTGTAGGGTGCCTGAATTCCTTATTCATCACCGGTTTACTTACAGCTATTTCAATTTTAGTGCAGCTTTCTGTTTGAAATTTCATTTGCCGCTCATTGATGCGCTCAAGCGGCAAGCCTGCTCATTTAGGAGAATTCGGTATGGAACCTGAAAAGCCTGAGCAATTAGAGAAGAAATCCAATGTCGGTCTTGGCGAACGAGTCCGCGAAGGAATCAAAGAAGACATTGCAATGCTGAAGTCCAAGACCAGCAAAGACAACGTCAAAGCCGAGCTTGAAAATCTCAAAGACCCGACCAAGACGCAACTTTACAAATCAATCTTTCGCGTCAAGCACGAGCCCACGCCGCGCTCTCGTTCTTTGGGAGTTCTCACCAACGTCTTTTTGCACCTTCATCCGGCAAAGGTTAACCGCGATGCGGTGCGCTTCAGCTATACCTGGGGAATGGGAGGCATCACCTTCTATCTCTTCATCGTGCTGACCTTCACAGGCATTTTGCTGATGTTCTATTACCATCCGTCGAAGGGGCAGGCATATCAAGACATTTTGTATCTTGAAAATGACGTGCCGTTCGGGAAACTTTTACGCAATATGCACCGTTGGGGCGCGCATTTGATGGTCATCACCACCTGGCTGCACATGTTTCGGGTTGTCTTGACAGGCTCATACAAAACGCCGCGCGAGTTCAACTGGGCGGTCGGCGTTATCCTTTTGACGCTCACCTTGCTGCTGAGTTTTACAGGCTACCTCTTGCCTGATGACCAGTTGGGATTCTGGGCTGTAACCGTCGGTACGAACATGGCAAAAGCTTCGCCGATGCTTGGCAACGAAGGACCCTTCGGTGTGCAAGCAGGTATGACGCAATACAATGACGTGCGCTTCGCCTTACTGGGCGGCTCAATCGTTGACGCGAACGCTTTGCTCAGAAGCTACATCTGGCATTGCATAGCGATTCCGACCATCGTCAGTGTGTTGTTAGCAGTGCATTTCTGGCGCGTTCGCAAAGACGGTGGCATATCTGGACCGGCGCCCGTGATGCTCGAATCGGAAATGAAAGCGGCAGGCGCGCGAGCCGTCAAAGGCTCGGCAGGCAAATAATGAGCAGGTTTTAGGTGATAGGTTTTAGGTACTAGGTTTTTATTGGGTTTAATGATTGAAAATATTAATTTATAACTCAGGTCTAACACCTGGCACCTAATACCTAAAACCTACTGGAGGAAACATGGATTGGCATCAACTTTTGGAAATCACTACGTTACCCGACAACATTCCAATCGTGGCAATGCTGTTTTTGATTCCGTTCTTTACCTGGATGGGATTCAAGCAGTCCAGGGCTAACGATAAATTGATCGCGGAACTCGAAGCCGACCCCAAGCTTGCCAAAACGCATCATCGCAAGACTTGGCCCTGGCAGCCGAATTGGGCGCGTGAACTCCATGTCTGGCCTTACCTGCTGCGCATAGAATTTCTGGCGACCTTGATCGTCACGATCATTTTGTACGTCTGGTCTATCACGCTCAATGCGCCGCTTGAAGAACCCGCCAATCCCAATCTGACAATGAACCCTTCAAAAGCGCCTTGGTACTTTTTAGGGCTACAGGAGATGCTGGTCTATTTCGACCCCTGGATTGCCGGCGTCATTATGCCGACTCTGATGCTGATTGGCTTGATGGTCTTTCCGTATGTTGATGCCAATCCCTTAGGCTCCGGTTATTACACCTGGAAGCAACGCAAAATCGCTGTCGGCGCGTTCCTTGTTGGCTTTGCAACCTGGGTGGCGTTGATTATCATCGGCACCTTTATGCGCGGACCCGGTTGGGTATGGTTTTGGCCGGGACAGACCTGGGATCACAATACTGTGATTTACGAAGTCAACCGGGATTTGCCGGACATTATTGGCATCACCAGTCAACCTTTGAAAGGTATATTTGGCGCCCTGGTTGTCGGGCTGTTCTTTGTGATTGCGGGCTTTATTACTCACAAAATCGTCATGAGAACCGAATTCGATAAAAAGATATTTGAGCGCACGACACTTTTGCAGTATCTGATCTTTCAATTCTTCGCAATCACTGTCTTATGGGCTTTGCCCGTAAAGCTAGTTTTGCGACTGCTGTTCCGTATCAAGTATGTGATGGTTACTCCTTGGTTCAATGTTTAGGTGTTAGGTGTTAGGTTTTAGGTGTCAGTTCTTGACTGCAATTTGAAACCAGCACGTTTATCACTAGCACCTAAAACCTAACACCTAACACCTGTTTGGAGGTTGAGATGGCTGAGAATGAAGTGAATGAGCAATTAGAGAAAAAACCTGCGGACGTTCCGCAGCCTGATCCGATAGCCGAAAGCTCATTTAGTATGCCTCTACTAATATCGGCGCTTTTGTTGGTCGTCGTATTGGTTTGGTCTGTTTGGGACGAGGTGATTGGTCAACGCCCCTGGAAAAATTATCAATCGGAATTTGTTACAAACTACACAGCCTATCTCGAAAGAGTGCAGGCCAAACAAGGCAAATCCGAAAAAGATGTGCGCGAATCGGATGAATATAAACAAATAGATGGGAAATTCAAGGAAGAATTGGATAAGGCGAAACCACGCTTAACAGAAATACAAACGCGCATTAGACAGATAGACCAGCAACTGACAGACATCACGCCGCAATTTCAAGACACCCGCGCCTGGATTGCCGCAAAGACTTTCGATCTGGAAAACACGCCCGAAGCTTCACGGCAAAGCGTACGCAACGCCATCCAGAATAAGAGACAAGAGCAGAACACCATCACCATCCACAACGATTCAGGGCAGGAAGAGAAGAAGCCTTTGAACTTTGTGGAGCTTGAGCAGAAATACAATTCGCTGGGCGCTGAAAAGGCTCTGCTGTCGGCAGAGATTGTCCAGATCACCAAGCCCGCAAACGATGCGAAGAAAAAGCTTGATGAATATGTGCAAAACAATCTTGTCGGCTTGACCGGCACACAAGTCAATCAGTTGATTGATAAGATGGACAAGTTTGAATACAAGATCAAACAGATTCACGTCGCCGAAGGGAATCTGGTTGACCGTTGCGAGTCCTGCCATTTAGGCATACGCGAACCTCTGACGATTACCAAAGCCAATATGAAGGGCGAAGCAGCTTTCGTCTCGCACCCCGACAAAGAGTTATTGACGATTCACGACCCGGAGCGTTTCGGTTGTTCAACCTGTCACGGCGGCAACGGACGCGCCACCGTTTCGGTTGAAAAAGGACACGGTCGTTACAAGCATTGGCTCTGGCCTATGTATTACAAAGAGAATACCCAGGCGGGTTGCAATCAATGTCACAACAAAGATCGTGTAACGCCAGGCGCCAACGTGTTAAACGCAGGCAAAAATCTGTTCAGCGTTCGCGGCTGCACAGGCTGTCATCGCTACGAAGGATTCGATAGAGAAGCCGACGCGCTGGCAAGTTCTCGTCAACAGATCAAGCAACTCGAAATGGATAAGAAGGAGTATCAGCTTGCCGTTGATGATTTGAAATCGGATCGCGGGGAAGAACGCGCCAGAAGATTGACGCCCAATGCTGCCGGAATGGAGATCAATCAACTTCTGGCGTATGTTAGCCAAACCGTCAGCTCGATTGACGCCAGCATTGATGAATTCGACAGACAAGCGAAATACCTGATGCAGGATCAGAAAAAAGTTGGTCCTAATCTCAAAGAGATCAAAGCCAAGCTTCGCAAGGATTGGATACCTGGCTGGTTGAAAGACCCGCAAGCCTACCGCCCGGGCACCAAGATGCCTACCTTCCGCCTCGAAGACGATGAGATTCAAGCGATTTCGGCATTCTTGTGGCAAGGCGCGCTCGATGCGCGCGTGCAACCGCAAGCGCAAGGCAATGCTGAAAACGGCAAACAATTGTT
>JANMSG010000120.1:0-3803 GCA_031389065.1 Acidobacteriota bacterium
CCCGGTTCTGACACCGCACTTCAATCAAACTTGTAGGCTTTCTTTGCCAGGCGATAAGCCAAATCGTGAATCATCTCTTCGGCATCTGCCATACCCACAATCCCACGCACCACGAGTCCGGCAAGCCAGTTGGCATCCGACCGACGCGCTAAATCATGGCGCGCTGGAATTGACGGGAAGGCTCGTGTGTCGTCATTAAAGCCTGCTGTGTTGTAAAGCCCTGCGGTCTCCATTGCCAGATCGCGAAAACGTCGTAAGCCATTCAAGCTGTCGTTAAACCACCAGGGCGGTCCCAGTTTGACCGCCGGGTAATGCCCTGCAAGCGGCGCCAGTTCGCGCGAATAAGTGGATTCATCAAGCGTAAAGAGGATCAGCGACAATCGCGAATCATTGCCATATTTGTTCAAAAGCGGCAACAGATTGCGCGTGTACTCTACGGGAATAGGAATATCTGCTCCCTTATCCAAACCGAAGCCCTCTAAGATCGCCTGGTTATGATTGCGATAGGAGCCTGGGTGCAGCTGCATTACCAAGCCGTCTTCTATGCTCATGCGGGCGTTCTCGATGAGCATAAAACCTGTGAAACGTCTCGCATCATCTTCACTTGCCTGGCTCTTTACGGCGCGCTGAAATATCGCTTCGGCTTCGTCTTCAGACAACTCTGCGGTGTAAGGAGTCAGGGCGGCGTGGTCTGTAGCTGTTGCACCCATCGTTTTGAAAAAGGCTCGCCGCTCTTCGAGCGCGGCAATTAACTTTTTAACGCTACTGATTTCGCTGCCGTTGAGGTCGCTGAGCGCATTGATGTTCTCGTGCCAGTCCGGCCGGTCTATGTTGACAACACCATCGGGGCGAAACGTCGGCACCACACGCCCTTGCCATCCCGATTCGCGAATGGCGCGGTGATGATCAAGAGGATCGGTTGCCGCATCGGTGGTTGCCAGGACTTCGATGTTGAATTTCTCGAACAAGCGACGCGGGCGAAATTCCGGTTTTGCGAGTTGCGCGGCTATTGTGTCATAGATGGATTGAGCCGAGGCGCTGGTCAGTTTTTCTTCGACGCCGAAGACATCCAGCAGTTCGTGAGCCATCCACATTCCTGTCGGTGTGCCACGAAACAAGTGAAAGTTATCGGCGAAAATCTGCCAGATGCGGCGATGATCCGTCTCTACCTCATTGCCATTGAGCGTAGAAATGCCCAACTGTTCAAGCCGGTACCCTTGTGAATAAAGCATGCGGAAAACATAATGATCGGGAATGAGCAAGAGATCAGCGGGCGAGCCGAAATCAAAATTGGGGTCAGCAAACATACGTGGGTCTACGTGACCGTGCGGACAGATGAGCGGCGCTTGTGCAACCTCGTCGTATAATGCTCTGGCGATCTCTTTCTGACGTGGATCCGGATCGAAGTAACGATCCGGCGGTAAGAATGTTTTAGCAGGTTTGACCATAGGTATCATCCTCTCTTTTATAATTGCTGAATGTGTAAGCCGCTTTCTCGCGGCCTGAAACCGAGATCGCTGAACGAGCCGATCATTGAAGCTTGCGAGATCGCTGAGCGAGCGCTTCCTCTGCCGGGAAAGATGCGGGGCGTAGCATGATCTCTGCCGGTAGTTGCTCGCCTTGACTGAGCGCGCGCGCCAATAACTCAACTGCGGGACTGCCGGTTGACGGTATAATTACCGTTGCCGCCAGTTGCCCCTGAGTAACAAGTTTTTGACCGACATTTTGTACGCCATCGCAGCCCGTAACCGGGATCAGGGCAATCTCAGGGCGTTGCAAATATTCGGCGATGGCTTTGAGCGCTTTCAACACACCCATTGCCATCGCATCACTTTGACAGCCGATCAAGTCTATATGGGTTCTGCCTGACAACACCATGCGTAGCCAGTTGCCTGCCACTCTTTCCGCATCCTCTGTCTTCCAGTTTCCATCCAGCACACTGGCTACTTCCAGATTGGTTTTTTGAAGGGTCTCGCGCATCCCTTCCAACCGATCCTGCGCCGGCGAACTGGTGGCTTCCCCCTGCACATAAAGAATGCGCCCGCCATTGGGCAGCAGGGTGCGAAACTGACGCCCCTGTATTCTGCCGATTTCGCGCTGATCAGGGCATACAAAACAGATGGGAACATCAGGGAACTCTTGACGCAAACTTTGCAAACTATCCATACGGCGATTGATGCCAATCCAGCTTATGCCGGCGCGCACAGCGTCTCGCGCGACTCGATCAAGCGAGTTGACGCGGACTGCCATTGCCAGAATCGCTTTTGGGCGCTGCGCAGCCTCGCGCTGCAAACATTCGTAGATCTGTTTTATCTGCTGGACGACTTTGTCATCAGCAGAATAGGTCTCCAACTGCAAACCGGCGCGCTTTGCACTCGCCAGCGCATCCTCTTTTACCAGTTGCTGGTAGTCATTGGCTTCGTTCGCAAGGAAAAGAGCTAGGTTATTTGTCTGCGTCATCGCTTCACCTCCTGATTCATTCACTGCAAAACCTTGAAAGGTTGCGTTCTACAGTCTTGACTCAATGCGCCCCCGTAGCGCCAGTTATTCAGGCCGTATAATCCCCCTTTGCCTAGCTGAATTCAATACTATTGATTGACGCCGCTTGCCAGGAACCCGCCGTCAACGACGAGGACTTCGCCGTTGATAAAACTCGCAGCATCTGACGCCAAAAAAACGGCTGCGCCCGCCAATTCTTCAATCTTTCCGAAGCGCTTGGCTGGTGTGCGCTGTAAAAATTCCTGCCCGCGCTCTGTTTCATCCAACAGCTTCTCGTTGAGCGCCGTGCGAAAGACGCCTGGCGCAATGGCATTCACCGCGATACCCTTCGTCGCCCATTCGATGGCAAGTGATTTGGTCAGCGAAGCCACCGCCGCTTTGCTCGCCGAATAGGCGGCTACTTCATAAAGCGCCACGAAGGAAGAGAGCGAAGCGATATTGATGATGCGCCCATACTCGCGTTCAAGCATATGACGACCGAAAATCTGACAGGCGCGCAAGGTTCCGGTCAGGTTGGTTTCGAGGATGTCATTCCAATCATCTTCGTTGAAATCAAGGGTCGGCGCGCGCTTGGTTTTTCCTGCCGAGTTGACCAAAATATCAACCTTGCCAAAGCCTTCCAGGCAGGCGTCGAGCACGCGCTTGAGGGAATCTCTGTCCGTCACATCTGATGCGACTTCAAGTGAGCGTCTGCCACGTTCTTGAATTTCGCGCGCCGTCATTTCAACCTGTTCCATACGGCGCGAAGTTGGGACAACATCTGCGCCAGCCTCGGCCAGCCCTAAGGCGATGGCGCGGCCAATGCCGGAAGTCCCTCCGACAACCACAGCTACTTTACCGGTTAAATCAAAAGCCGGATAACTCATTTTTATTTTCTTCCTTATCTATATGAATTTTTAGTTGAACTCTTCAATCGTTCGATGCAAGTGTAACCATTTGCCCGGTCTGTGACGAATGATAAATCGCTTGAATCAGTTCGACGCTGCGCCGCGCCTGATGTCCGTCGCACATAGGCTCTGTGTCTGTGACAATGGCGTGTAGAAAATTCTCGATGATCTGGCGATGCCCGCGGGTGTCTGAAATCGTTGGCGACATAGAGCGTTCATCGAAAAGCGCGGCCGGCTCGCCAATCAATTCAGTGAACGGCTCACGCAAATTGACGGATAGAAGGCGGTCGTTTTCCAAAATAATAGTGCCTTGTGAGCCGGTCAACTCCAGACGACGAGAGAAGCCCGGATACGCAGACGTCGCAGCTTCGAGAGTGCCGATAGCGCCGCCAGAAAATTCGAAAGCCGCAACCGCCG
>JANMSG010001017.1:0-5383 GCA_031389065.1 Acidobacteriota bacterium
AAAGCCGCATCGCCATGGATCAATATCGGTAGAACAGTAAAGGCATCTTTCACATTGAGGCGATCTTGTTTGGCGCGAACGATGCCTTCAACTACCGGGTCAACGAATTCCAGATGACTGGGGTTTGACGCAACGGCGAGCGCAACTTGATGACCGTCGGCGGTTTCGCGTGTACCATTTGCGCCTTGATGATATTTCACATCGCCGTAATCGTGTGGAAAGTTCGGATGAATAGAGCCTTCAAAGATGGTGAAGATGCGTTCGCAGAATTTGCCTATGACATTGGCGATGACGTTCAATCTGCCGCGATGCGACATGCCGATGGTGATGTCGTTTATGCCGAGTCGCGCGCCGCTTTCAATCAACTGGTCAACCATAGCAACAACCGTTTCGTTGCCTTCGATTGAAAAACGCTTTTGACCGAGATACTTCGTACCTAAGAAGCGCTCGAACAATTCTGCCGAAATCAGCTTCCACAAAATCTGTTCTTTGGTTTGCGCCGCAACCTGTGGATAATCTCTTTCAATGCGCGAACGAATCCACTCTTTCTCTTCGGGACCATTAATGTTGCGGTATTCGACGCCAACTTTGCCGCAATAAAATTGCCTGAGCATCTCGACAATCTCGCGCAACGTGGCGGTCTCTTTTCCGCCAAGTCCATCGGCAAAAAAGCGCCGGTCTAAATCCCAAATCGTCAAACCGTAGGTCTCTATATCGAGTTCTTTGTGATAGCGAACCTCTTTCCAGCCGAGCGGATCTATGTCTGCCAGGAGGTGTCCGCGCACCCTGTATGCATTGACGAGTTGCAGCACGCGAGCTTGTTTACGAGCCTCCTGCAACTCTTCGCCGATAATTGCAGGGTTGATGTCAATCGCCCAGTGATAGGGTCTAAACGATATGCCTAAATCTAGGAAAAGCTCTTCGTAAAAATTGTGCTTGCCGCGCAGCATCTCATCCATCAAAGCCAGAAAGGCGCCCGACTCTGCGCCTTGAATGATGCGATGGTCGTAGGTGCTGGTGAGGGTCATAATCTTGCTGATACCTAAGCGCGACAAAGATTCAGGCGACATTGCCTGGCATTGCGGCGGGTAATCAATCGAACCTGTGGCGATAATGACGCCTTGCCCGGCCATCAATCGCGGATTCGACGCTGTGGTTCCGAGCGTGCCGGGATTGGTGAGACTCACGGTAGTGCCTTGAAAATCCGACACTTGAAGTTTGCTTTCGCGAGAGCGTTTGACGATGTCGTCGTAAGCATCCAGCAGTTGCACGAAATTCAGGCGATTCGCGCCTTTGATATTCGGAACCAACAAGGTGCGCGAGCCGTCTTTCTTGGTCACATCAACGGCAACGCCTATGTTGACACTATTGCGCCGAAGGCGAAACGCAGAATGATCAGCTTCTTCGTAAGCGTCGTTTAGTTGCGGGAAGCGTTCCAGAGCTTTGACAATGGCGCGCGCGATAATGTGCGTGAAAGAGACTTTGCGATTGCTTGCTTTCAGGTGTTGATTGATGAGGCGACGGTTTTCATCAAGGAGTTTCACGGGTATCTCGCGTTGCGAAGTCGCGGTTGGGACTTGCAAACTGATCGCCATATTTTCAGCGATACGAAGCGCCGGCCCGCGAATCGGCAAGCGCTCAATCTGCTCGGAGGAAGCCTGTGCAATGGCTTGCGCAGTTTGCGCCTGAGCTGTAGGTTGTGCAGGTGCGGCAGTTGGTGTTTGCCCCGGAGCAGGCGTAGGCTGTGCCGTCAAAGTGGATGCCGTTTGCGGCGCGTCTTCCGCAGGCGAAGTTGCCGCCTGCGTTGACGTGCCAGGAGTAACAGAGGGTTGTGGTGTTTGTTCGTTTGCTGTCGTTTGCTGCGCTTGCTCACTTGCGGCTTTTTGTGTTGCTGGCTCGCTTGATGAACTGCCCCAGGCTCTTGCTGGTTCGGTTTGCACAGAGCCGGTTTGCGACGTTGGTTTGGCAACGCTTTCTGTGGGCGCAGCAGTGGTTTGCGTCTGGCGATTGCCATTGCCTGCGAGTTCATGAAAATAGCCTTGCCATTCTTCGCCTATGGATGAAGGGTGCTGTTTGAATTGCTGAAATAAGCTGATGACATAATCGGCGTTAACACCAAACTCGTCGGCTATCAGTTGCTCAATATCTGTTTGTGTAATGGGTTGGCTCATGGTTAGTAATCGTCCTCAAAAGATAAATGTAGAGTGTAATGCGGCAGGTCGCTGTTCACAACTCAAGATGTGCAAATTCAGGGCTGGAAAATGCTTTCCGTTAGGGCGCGGAAAAGAGCTTGAATTATTCAGTCGGGCGTTATAGTCTTGGCGCGTTTATGCAGAGCGAAGAAGCCATCAAATCGGCAAACACAGAGTTTTATCGCGCCATAGAATCGGGCGTCATCGAGCGTATGGAAGAGGTCTGGTCACACACGGAGAACGCCCGTTGCGTGCATCCGGGTTGGGATTTGATCGTTGGCTGGTCGCGCATCCGCGAAGCCTGGGAGCGAATTTTTTCCAGCGAACAAAAGATGCGAATATCGCCTACGGATGTTTATGTCTATTATTTGGGAGATTTCGCCTGGGTTTCCTGTGTTGAAAACATCACGGTTTTTCAAGAAACCAATTTCGACACGGTACAAGCCGTTGCTACGAATCTCTTTGTGCAACGCGCTGGCAAGTGGTTGATGCTGCATCACCATGCCTCGCCGATACCGACGATGGCGCTCGATACGGAATCGGATATTATCCAATGAATACAAAAATTTGGAATAAAATCCAGAATTTCATATCTTCCCAACATATTTTACAAGTATTTCACTTGTAAAATAATTATCAAGCATATTGCTGTCATATACTTAGCCATGTGAGCGTGACGAACGAAGGGCTGGCATCTTGTTTGCTTCCAAACAGGTCTACTCAGCAATCAAAAACTTGAAAAGCAATATAAACGCTATGGTTTATTTTTTTATTCCGGAAATCCCGCACCAAGACGATTTTATGATCAATCTTTTCACAAGAACTCATTTAATCACCGGAACAAAGGCTAGTTGGAGTGAAGTAAGCTCCGTTGAATGCAATCTTTCAAACGGAGTATCAGAGAGCAATGATTTGCGGGAATCCATTGCACCGCAACTTAATTGTCCATGAGTAGAACTTAGCAAAAATCAAAAGCAGTTTCTCTAAACCGTGTAATCTGTAGAGAAACTTTACTATTCTAAGGAAATGAAACTACTTCTTAGAATTACCCTTAAATTGGAGGATACTATGTTGAAAAAATTTTACAGCGTTTTAATGCTGTTGGCACTCTTAGTGGGCTCCGTTTCTCCTGTCTTTGCGCAGGAAACCTCGGGCTCAATCGAGGGCACCGTTACGGACTCAACGGGAGCCGCTGTGGCTGGAGCCACGGTAAAAATTGAAGGCGAGGCTCTCAATCGCACCGTCACAACCGATGATAAAGGCTTTTATCGCGTCCCACAAATCCGCGTCGGAATCTACAAGATTACCGTCAACGGTTCGGGCTTCTCAGCGCAAACTGCGGATAATATTGAAGTGGCTCTCGGTAAAACGACGCCGGTTAACATCGCGCTTGCCGCCGCCGGTTCCAAAGAGGTCGTCAACGTCCAGAGCGGCGGTGATGTCATCAAATCTGATCCAACCGACAGCAAAGTACAGACCAACATCAGTAGCCGTGTGATTGAATCGCTGCCCAAGGGCACGAACTTCACCAGCGTGCTGAAACTTTCCCCGGCGACCCGCGCTGAGCCGCTCAGCGGTCAGTTTCAGGTGGACGGCGCCAGCGGTTCGGAAAACACCTTCATCATTGACGGTCAGGAAGTCAGCAACTTCCGCACTGGCGTGTTGAACCAAAACAACAACATCCCGCTTGAATTCGTTCAGGAAATACAGATCAAGACCAGCGGCTTCGAAGCGGAGTTCGGCGGCGCTACGGGTGGCGTCATCAACGTCGTCACCAAAGGCGGCGGCAATGCCTGGCACGGCAATTTCGGCTTGGCATTTGAAAATGATGAACTGACCGCTAAGAATCGTCCGTTTCTGAACGCCTTCAGAACTGGCACCGGTGCCAGTTTCGTGCAGATCAACGAGTACCTTACACCGCCGGAAGCTAACAACGAGAACTTTTTTCCGTCGGCAACCCTGAGTGGACCGGTTATCAAAGACAGATTGTGGTTCCTCGCCAGCTACTCCCCACAGTTTTTCAACACTGTGCTAGAGACCAATTATTTCTCTGCAGACCCGCGCACCAGAACGTTGACCGCGTCGGAAGTTTACAGAAGAAAATTTAGAAACGAGTACGCCTTTGGACGCCTCGATTGGGCGGCTATGGATAACCTGCGGGTCACCGGAACCTACACCTGGAACCCGATCATTCAGCAAGGCAACCTGCCAGCGGGCGCGATTTCGATTGGCGGCGCCATCCCGTCGGTGAACTTTGGCGGCACGACTGGTATCCTGACCGGGCATCGCCTGACCGACCGTCAAGGTGGTCGTCAGAATTCAAACAACGTCACGACCAATGCGGTGTGGACGCCGACCGGCAAACTCGTCGTCAGCGGTCGCTTCTCGCGCGGTTTCTTGAACGAGAAACTCGGCGCTTATCTGGTTCCGCAAACCACCCGATATATCTGCCGCAATAGCGCTCCCCCGACTTCGGCAGGATGCGCACTGGGCTTCCAGAACGTCACGACCAACGCCCAGATCAACTTTGACGTTTCCGTCAGAACCAACTTTGAAGGTGACGCCAGTTACCTGGTGAGCGATCTCGGAGGTCGTCACGAATTCAAAGGCGGTTACCAGAACTCAAAGATCCAGAATGACGTTGACAACGCCAACTCCGAGACCTTCGGCGTCATCGTGCTTGACTTCGGCTTATCAATTACCGATGTCATTGGTTTACCTGCAACTAACGGGCAAATCGGTTCCGGTTTCATGCAGCGCTTTGCCAGGAAAGGTTCCGCCCAAAACCGCGCGCAATCCATTTACATTCAGGACAAATGGCAGCCCATCAGCCGCCTCTCGATCAACGCTGGCGTGCGTTTTGAAAAAGAAGACCTGCCTTCGTTCAACGGCTTTGCGCCGCCGATTAACTTCGGTTGGAAAGACAAGATCGTACCGCGTCTGGGCGCTGCTTTCGATCTGACTGGCAACGGCAAGACCAAACTCTTCGCCAGTTATGGTGAATTCACCGACCGCTTGAAGTTCGAACTGCCGCGTGGCTCGTTTGGCGGCGAATTCTTCCGTAACGACTACTTTGAAATCTTCCCGAACCAACGCTTCGATTTCTTCACGAAAGCAAATATTCTCGGCGGCAATCCTGATCAAGTTGGCGGCAGATGTCCGATCAGTGGCGGTACTGGTTTGTCCAGATG
>JANMSG010001026.1:0-6267 GCA_031389065.1 Acidobacteriota bacterium
CGACGGCGCCGGGTTTGCGATGATGGAGAGGTTCGAGAGCGTTCGGGAAATGCGTGATGTGACGGGCACCCGCCGCCACCGCTCTGTCTAAAATATCAGGCGTAGCAGCGGTATGACCGATAAAGGAGCGAGCATTATTGCGAGTGAGCTCTTCAATCAACGCAATGCCACCTTCGATTTCAGGTGCAAGCGTCATGGTTCGCACATAATGCAAATCCGCATTTTCGCTCTGCGTGAAAACCTCAAGCGAGCGAGGGTCTTTGTCGTAAGTTCTGAAATGTTGACGTTGCAGAGCGCCGCATTTTTCGTGACTGACAAAGGGCCCTTCAAAGTGTATGCCTAAAATTCGCGCTCCGCGTTTGTCACCTTCGTCTTGATGCGCGATGTAATTTTCGACCTCACGAATCGCTTGTTTGTAGCGCGCTTCATCGGTTGGCACAAACGTCGCTAGATAACCTGTTACACCTTCGCTCAAGAGAAATTTTGAAAGCTTGCCGAGTTCATCTTGATTGGTATTTTGCACATCCACGCCAGCCGACCCATGTATGTGTATGTCAATCATTCCGGGCGCAAGATAAGCTTCACGCACATCAAGGGTTTCGCTTGCGGCCAATCCCGTAGGCGCATCGGTTTCAGCAAAGACTTGAGCAATACGACCATCGCGAACCAAGACACAGCCATGTTGCACTCTGTCTTTGAGAATTACTTTGGCGTTGTGAATGAGGAGTTGCGTCATATTTTATTGAAGATGTCAGATGTCAGATGCTAGATGTCAGTTTGTGAAGCTAAAACGAGTGTGTTTGCAGTGAGACCGCAGGCTCCCAGGTGTCAGTTTGCTCAGCTAAGGCGCATCGCCAACATCTGACATCTGACATCTGACATCTAACTTATCAAGGGCGCGACGCACAGAGCCATTGAATTTTTGCAAAGTAGCCTCTGCTTCTTCGCAGGAAAGATTCAGCCGCGTCATCAACAGAGCCAGCTTCAAATCATTGCCCGACGCTTCAAAAATACGCGCTGCTTCTTCTGCGTCAATGGCTGTTTCTTCGGCTAAAATCAGACGAGCGCGGCAGCGCAACTTCTCGTTCGTCGCTTTCAAGTTCGACATCAAATTGCTATAGACCCAGCCCAGGCGAATCATTGTGCCGGTCGAAAGCATATTCAAAATCATCTTCTGCGCCGTTCCTGCTTTCATTCTTGAAGACCCGGCGATCACTTCCGCGCCGACAACTGGCACGATAGCAACCTCTGCAACCTCTGTCATGCGCGACCCTTCGTTGCAAGTAATCGCAATCGTCGCCGCGCCTAACTCTCTGGCAAACTGCAAAGCTCCCAGCGTGTACGGCGTGTTGCCATTTGCGGAAATTCCAACCACCGCGTCTTTCGATGAAACGCCGATGACGTGCAAATCAATAGCCGCTTGCGAAGGGTTGTCTTCGGCGCCCTCAATCGCGCTGTGCAAAGCCGTCGCGCCGCCAGCGATGATGCCGCAAACGAGTTCAGGCGAAACGCCAAACGTCGGCGGACACTCCGATGCGTCAAGCACGCCCAGTCTGCCGCTCGTTCCTGCGCCTACGTAAAACAATCTGCCTTCTGCTTGCAAGCGCTCGACAATCATATCAATGGCTTTGGCAATTTGCGGCAAAACGAGCGCTACGGCTTCGGCTACTTTGTGGTCTTCTTGATTGATGAGCGTGACGATTTCAAGTGTAGAGCGGCGGTCAATATCTTTGGTGGTTGGGTTGGTTTGTTCGGTAGGAGGTTTCATTGGTACCAGTGAATAGTGAACAGTGAATAGTGAACAGTGAATAGTGGCAGAAACTGTTTCCGATTTTGCCTTTTGACAAAAACCGCAAACGGAACCTATGCCTCTTTGTTATTCACTGTTCACTATTCACTATTCACTGTTAGAGCAGCGGTTTGATGTCGTTTTCAAAAACGCTCATCGGGCGCGCGCCTATATATTTCTGCGCGACGCGACCGTTACGATCAATGATGTAGGTTGTAGGGATGCCCTGACCCATCGGGTACTGCCCAAGCGCCGCCTGGTCAGTAATCATCCAGATTGGGTAATTGATGCCATATTGTTTCATGAAAGGAGCGACCGCCGCCGCGCCGCCGCCTTGTTGAGCAATCGGGTCTATGGATACGCCTACGATTTCAAAACCTTGAGAACCATATTTCTCTCGCAATTTGATAAAATCAGGTATCTCTTGTCTGCAAGGCCCGCACCAGGTTGCCCAAATGTCCAGGATCACAACCTGACCGCGATACGGTTCAAGGCTCTTCTCGACGCTGCTAATCGTCAAAGGCGTAGCTGACACCGGAATCGTCTTTGGGCTCTCCTTCTTGCCATACATCCAGGCGAAACCGACAAGCGCAACCAGAACGATCACCACTGCGATTGCAAGGATTGGCAGCTTGCTCTTATTTGCTCCTCTACTTTTATTTACCATAAAACTCCTAATAAAAAATATTTCCACAAGCCAGGTTTCTTGCGTTACCTCATCGAATAAAAAATCGAAACTTACAATTTACGAATCACGCGGCCTTCTTTTTCAACTTCAACAATGCGCGATACGCATTCGATACCGCGCGACTCGAAGCAAGCGGCAATCGCGCTTGCTACGCTTTCAAAATCGCTTGTTGCCAGCGCGAAGACCGTAGGTCCCGATCCGCTCAACGCCACGCCAATTAATCCATCCACGTTTGCCAAATTCAAAATCTCTTGTAGGCCCGGAACCAGCGGTGCCCGATAAGGCTGATGCAATCTATCGCGCATCGCCTCACGAATCAAATCATATCGTCGCTCAACAAGTGCCGCAACAAAGAGCGCAGCGCGTTGAATGTTGAACACTGCGTCTTCACGTGACACGTTTGTCGGCACAACGCGACGCGAATCTTCCGTTCGCACTTTAAAATTCGGAACTACTACAATCGCGCGAACCTCTTCAGGCCAGGCAACCCGCGATGCGAAAACTTTGCCCGAGTCCGTCACACAGCTTACCACGAATGAGCCGAGTAATGCAGCCGCTACGTTGTCGCTGTGATGCTCCATCTGGGTCGCATAGGCGAGCAGCTTTTCTTCCGATAGCTCTACGCCCGTCAGCGCTTCAAAGGCGGAAAATCCCGCGATGATGGCGGCGGCAGACGACCCAAGCCCTCGCGCCAGAGGAATCTCGTTGGTAACCTGTAATCGCGCAGGTTTAAGAGCTACGTTTTCGCGCTCTGCGACGAATTTCATCGCCGTGTAAATCAAATTGTTTTCCGCCGCCGAATTGAGTTCATTGGCGCCTTCGCCTGCAAAGGTGAAAGTTGTAGATGAATCTCCCGATAATGCTACGTCAATGGTTAGGTAAAGCCCGAGCGCGATACCTTGCGAATCAAAGCCGGGTCCCAAGTTAGAAGTGGAGGAAGGTACACGAATGCGAGTCAATGAATTGGTCATGAGTTTATGATTTTTGTTGCTAAAACTTTCAACTATCTTATGCGGCTACAGCTGCAAACCCTGTCGAACAGCTAATGACTCAATAAATCTTTTTCCGTTCTCGCACGCGGGCGCTGCTGGAAAATTGCGGCGGCGGCTTCTTCTCTTTCATACGCATTCGCTGCGCCCCTGAATTACGCCGTTCAAGAATGATTCGACACACAACCAATGCCAGGATTCTGTGCATAAATCGCGCTTCCCATTTCATCGTAGGCTCTACGCTGACGCGCGCGGTCGTCTGTGTGCGAAGGCGCGTATGGAAGCGAAAGATGAGCAATTGTGAATTGTAGAATTTTTTGTTGATGACAATGGATTGCTCTTCACGTAGACGAGAATCGAGTTTTCTCAGCAAGCGAAAATTGTCACCTTCTGCCATTTCAACGCGCATTCCCGCCTTATGCGGATTCGCCTTTGAACGTTCCACCAAAAAAGATTCGCTGCCGTCTTGAGCGATAATTTCAATGCTTTTTCCCAAGGCGCTGACTTTGATGTCGAACTTCTGCCCGTCAGCTTCATACACGGCGCGACGCATTCCGATCCAACGGAGCCGTGCAATCGTGCGATCTTTTACGGTAAAGATATGGCGAGCCCGGCTAAGCCCTTCGCGGCGAACGACGATTTCGCATTCGCCCAAAAAATCGCGCTCGAATATTTCGCCCGCCGCCGATGTTAAATGGTTTATTTCAGCTTTCATTATTCAATTAAAGTTCCAATCTTGACTAAGTTCTGCTCCGCAAACCCCACAGTCAAACCAGCCCTCTTTAACCACATTCTTTGCGTAGCATTTCTCGCAACGACGAAAGATAAACTCAAAAGTGAAACCCTTAGGGTGAGGTATCTTAGCTCTGGTTAAAGCCTGTTGAACTATAGTCCACGATTCTGGTTCTGGGCAATAACCGGTGGATTGATTTGTAATTTCTACGACTTCAACATTGCTTCTATCAACTGAAAAAGTTATTTCTCCGGCAGAAAGCACTTCTTTACCTTGAGCGCATACGTAATGTTCTGAATGTCGGTCTGCTATCCAAAGATTCTCATTTGTATCAATGATAAAAGTTGCCACTACGAAGCCTGTATTTTTATGGAGCTGTCCTGTGCCCTTTATCCAACGAATAATATCCTGTGCTTGATGTACAATCGCTCTATGCTCACTCGGGCAAACCAAATTCTTTATATCATCAGAGCCAATGTAACGATATTGTCTATTCATGAAACTTCTCAATGAACGAAGAGTGAAGACTGTTAAATGCCAATGTATCGCGCATAAACGCCGCGCGCGATGTTGATGTCGTTGGTGCCTTTGATGATGCTGCGAGCGTCGCGGAAAACTATGATGTCGTACTCTTCGACGCGAAAGCGCAACAGAAAATCATTGAATGCCACTTCGCCTAAAGGTTTCAAGCGTGCAGCCAGAGATTTAAAATCTATCTTCGACGAGCCGGATTGCGCAATCTGTACAGCATTGCGCCCGCACAATGAAACGGCTACCTGTCGTCCTGCGCCGCGCAAAAATTCAAATTCGTTTTGCGAACAGACAGGACATTCGCTCTGCCCAGCGAAATTCGCCAGATTGATTTTGTTTATCTGAAAATCCCAAACGTCCACGCGAACCAGTGACCGATGTAATTTGTCCTTCTGCCCTGTGAGAATCTTGATTGCTTCACTTGCCTGAATCGAAGCGATAATCGAAATAATCGGCATCAACACGCCAGCCGTATCGCAAGTCTCACCCGTTCCCGGCTCCGGCATTTGCTCTAACACGCAACGCAAACAAGGCGTTTCGCGTGGCACAACCGTCATTGTTAACCCGTAAGAGCCGACAGCCGCACCATAAACCCAGGGCGTCTTGGTTTTCACGCAAGCATCGTTGATTAAAAATCGCGTCTCGAAATTGTCGGTTCCGTCAAGCACAACGTCTGCGCCCGCGATCAGCTCTTCGATGTTTTTGAAATTCACGTCAGTGACGACAGGCTCGACTTGAATGGCGGAATTGACGCGAGCAATTCTTCGCTCGGCGGCAACGGCTTTTGGCAAGCGGTCTCTTGCATCGCTTTCTTCAAACATGATTTGGCGTTGCAGATTCGATTCTTCAACAAAATCACGATCAACCAAAACCAGATACCCTACGCCAGCTCTTGCCAGAGTCTCGGCTTGTACAGCGCCCAACGCGCCACAACCAATGATGACAGCGCGAGACTCTGCAAGACGCGCCTGCCCCGCTTCGCCTATACCGTCGAATAAAATCTGCCGCGAATATCGCTCTTTGAAATTCATACTCCACTTAGAAGAAGATGGGGAGAGAGGGAGAGTGGGAGAGTGGGAGAAAATTTATCTCCCTTTCTCCCACTCTCCCTCTCTCCCCTCCTCCCTCACTCCCCCCTTCTCCCTCTCTCCGTAATGTACCAGGCAACAAACTTTTTAATGCCGTCTTCAATCTTAGTCTGCGGATCGTAGCCAAGCAAACGCTGCGCTTTGTCGATGTCCGCAAAAGTGATTGGCACATCGCCCGCTTGCAGAGGCTTGCGGTCAATAATGGCGCGTTTGCCAAGCGCCTTTTCGATTAACTCTATCAAATAGCCAAGCTCTACGGTTTGCGATTCGCCCAGGTTGATTACTTCAAATGGACTTGCTTGGTAATTGAGCGAGGCGATGATGCCAGCAATGATGTCGTCAATGTAGGTGTAATCGCGCCGCGTCGTGCCATCGCCAAAAACCGGAATCGGTTTTCCTTCATCAATCAAACGAGTGAACTTGTGAATCGCTAAATCGGGTCTTTGCCG
>JANMSG010001056.1:0-8528 GCA_031389065.1 Acidobacteriota bacterium
ATTATTTGTATCTCTCACAGAAGCTGCGAGAGGCCGATTCCGTAGAACAGAAAGAGATTCTTTTGGAGGCTACCAAAAACGGCTCCGTGGTTTCCTGTCAGCATATTAATCTCCACGGCGAATACAATTTCTCCGATGAAAAACTGCAAGACTCCGTCGGTTTGGAGGAAAGCAAAATTCTGGCGCCACAGGAGGCTTAAAACGGGAGAGCGAAAAACTGGCTAAAGACTTGAATACACTCTCGTTATCGAAAATCCTATGGGACTTTCGTAATGTTTGTTGGGTTTTACCCCTTTAGCTTGTTTGCCTGCTCTTTTGTTCGACTCTCACTAAGAATTGCTGAATTTTGTTGACACGAATTTATGATAGGTATATTTTTTAGCGGGTTAAAAAGTGTAGGTTACGAGCATACCAGGGTAATAACAGTCTGTTGACAGGCTGTCTCACATATTTGGAAGTATAAGATTCATTCTGCTGTTTCACTTATCGCATTTTTGATTTGTTTATGTTCAAAAGTGATTTTCTAAGCTTTGTCATTCAATCTAGCCAGGAGGCTGTTTGTGATCCGGTATTCCTACTCAGAAGCAAAAAATTGGCTGTCCGCTAACTGACCTGTATACATCGGAAATTATGTTTGTTTAGAGTTTACGTTTCCAGCGAGAACTTGCTCAGAATGTTTGTGGAGTTTTCTCCTCACTGCTTCTAGCGAATATTGCCTATCTATTAGTGAACATTATTGAATGGTGGTTTTTAATCTTGAATTTGCCATTTCCCATTTGAAATTGAGCAAACTCAAAATTCTTAAAATACCAGTCAGCTAGAAACTCTATATCTTGAAGGCTTTTCTTCGCGTTCTTTGACAATCGCTAACACTTTCAGGCTCCATTTCGCCTCTGCTGGCGATCCTGCGATTTAAGCACGGCTGTACAAGAAGGACTGTTGGCAGAGCACAGCAGCCGAGTTCTCAAAAGCAGAAGGCTCACACCCTACTTTGCCGCTTTGCCTGCTGAGTGGGTCAATGGCTTCGCCGATCAGATGACAGAGGCGTCCGTCAAAGTAGAGTAACGAAAAACAGGCATCATAAGCCTGGCGATACTGCCACAGCAGACGCTCCATTCGAGCAAAAAATTCAGCGTTTATCAGGGCGATACGACAGGGGCGCTGTAGCGATGCCAAATAGCATTCATCAGATTCTGTAGTTTCAAATGAGCTTTCCCAATGGTTTCACTATACAGGCAAAAAGTTTACCAGCTTACTTTCCTCTGTTCCCGCGTGGAGAGTATTGAAATGTAAGAAGTGTGCTGGTTAGCTAATGGCGAAGTTTTCTGTTCCAAATAGTCACAAAGGTGTTTGCTTTCATCGTTAGCCACACAATCACCAGAGTGAGCTACGGCAAGCACATCGTGCAATGAACCCGCAGTTCATAACCTGCGGATGAGCGTTTATGCGGTTGAGCGCCTCAGCGCAACAACCGTTTCCGAACAGGTAGAGCGATGTTTCCTCAACCTGCAAGGCTCAAGTGTCGGGTGAGGTGTGTCTAAACCGTTGGTTGCTTCAAAATGTGCGACAGGAATAGAGAACAAAAGTTAAAACCTGGACTTTCGTTCAGCGCCGCTGACGCTATTTCTTCGGGAAATCCTGATGATAATAATTTGATGTGTTTGCCCTGTTAAGCCTCTAAGATGAGTTTGATGCTTTGTTACAAAACGTACACATTTCCAAGGAATTCGCCTTGCGCCTATTGGTGTTGTCATCAGTCTGGTGCGGTTCGCTAGGCAGCTAAATCAAGCATAAGAGTTTGCGCCAAGCCCATAGCCATTTGGCAGATTGTTCACGTAAACCTCGCAACCTCAAAGAGAGTCTAATAAGGAGCCGAGTTGAGCATTGTGATCCAAGCTAAAATTGTCGCTACTCTGATGACACCGCCTACGGTTGATGGCGAGGAATTATCTTCTCTACCGAGTGCCGTCAACTGGCTGGAGGTACGAGCCGATCTGGCCGGCGACATCAATGCTGATTGGCTGCGTACGCACTTCAACGGGAAGCTTATTTATACACTGCGCAGCAAGACCGAAGGAGGAAACTTCGCAGGCTCTGCACAACAACGACGACAGCGTCTATTGGCAATGGGGAAATCCTACGATCTGGTTGATCTGGAGGGTGAGCGCGACCTGCGGTCCGAAATCCTCAATGAAATAGCGCCGGACAAGCGCTTGATCTCTTGGCAGGGGCTGGCGACCGATTGTTCCGCTTTGAAGCAACGGCTTGAAGCGTTTTCAACCATCAAAGCGCGAATCTATAAACTGGTTCCGAGAGGGCATCAAGCCGGTGACGAGTTGGCAGCCCTGGCGCTGTTGAAACTTGCGAACCGCCCAGACCTTATAGCCTATACGACAGGGAAAACCAGTCTCTGGAGCCGACTTCTAGCGCCTTATTTCGGAATGCCGATGATCTTCGGAACCATTGGCAAACAACCGAGTGTCCAGGGGGAGCCGACGGTCTCGCAGTTGATTGAAGAGTACGGACTGCCAAGATTGAGGCCTCTAAAGAATCTCTATGGCATTGTCGGAGACCCTGTGCAGCACTCCCTTTCGCCGAGACTTCACAACGCGGCATACCGCGCCCTGGGCTATCCGGGTCTGTTCGTGCCTTTTCATGTGGAATCCTTCGGCGACTTCTGGCGTGATGTCGTCGAAGAAGGCACCTTGGAATCGCTTGGCATATCTATGAGGGGCTTTACGGTAGCCTCTCCGCACAAGGAGACCGCTCTGAACGAGGTGACAGCCACCAGCGCAATGGTGCAACGCGCAGGCTCTACCAACCTATTCGTGCGCCGTAATGGAACGTGGAAAGCGGACACCACCGATCCAGTGGGCGTCGTAGAAGCCATGCGTCAACGCGGCATTGATTTGGCGGGTAAGAAGGTCGCCGTAATCGGTTGCGGCGGATCGGGTCGCCCCATCGCGGCAGCTCTCGATCAAGCCGGAGCCGAGGTCTCTCTGGTGAATCGCGGCTTGGAACGAGGACTGGGCGCGAGCCAGCTTCTAGGGCTGCCGTTCGTGCCGCTTTCGGAGTTCGCTGTAGAGGGATACTTTTTGCTAGTGAATGCCACGCCGGTTGGACGCGAGAACGGTGATTTGCCTTTCGATCTTAAGGGCTTGAGCGGCGGCGCGGTGATTGTTGATCTGGTCTATGGCACCCATACTACGCCATTGATTGCCAAAGCCCTGGCTCTGGGAAGCACCGCCATTGATGGACGAGAAGTGCTATACCTTCAGGTGCGCCGCCAGTTTTACTTGATGACAGGTCAGGAGATGCCTGCTGATCTGGCGTTGAAGATTCTGGGTATGAAGCCGCCGGTTTCGGCTGAGTTCCCGCTCAATGACACAGCGCATGGATGAATGGTGTTCGCCACAGTCTTTCAAGAACCAGTGAGCGAGATTAAAAAGCCAGGAGAAAAGAATGAATTTCTATAAGCAACTCGATATAGCTTCCGACAAACAGGCGCTCATCAATCGCGTCAGAGACTTGGCGCGCGACAAGTTCGCCCCACGCGCTGCCCAATACGACCTCGCAGCCAGCTTTCCTACGGAAGATTTTGAGGACCTCTTTCGTGAAGGCTTGCACGCCGCGGCAGTTCCTGTTGAACACGGCGGGCTTGGTCTTGGTCCCTACAAAGACGATGTTTTTACGCTGTGGATGGTGACTAAAGAGTTGGCGAAGGCTGACCTTTCACTGGCGCGGTGCTGGGAGGGACACGTCAACTCGCTGGTTCTGCTAGATGGGATGGCGGCAGAGGAGCAAAAAGCCCGTTGGTTTGGCGATGTCGTTGGCAAGGGGCACAAATGGGTAGCCTGGAGTGGTGAGCCGCAATCTCGCGCCCCCGGGGAAAAGTCGCAATTCGGCACCCACATCAAGAAAGTGTCGGACGGTTATCTGGTTGATGGCTCGAAGGTTTTTTCGACCAGCGCCGACGCTGCCGAATGGGCGATACTGCTTGTCAATACAGCGGGTCCGGGCGGCATACGCCACGCCGCTGGCTCTCCCGAAACGCAAATCTTACTGGCTTGTGATCTGTCAGACCCATCGGTGAGTTGCGATAAATCCTGGTGGGACCCTATCGGTATGCGAGCGACCGCAAGCTACCTGGTACGTTTTCAGGAAACCTTCATACCGGATGACCATATGATCGGCTATCCTGGGCAATACCTGCGCGAAGGCTGGCAAACCTGTTTCATTCCTCACTACGGCGCAACTTTTCTAGGCGCTGCCGAAGCCGCATATGACTTTGCTCTGGAATATGTGACCTCGCAAAAAAAAGGCGGCGACCCATATGTTTTGCACCACATCGCCGAAATGTCTGTCAATGTCGAGACCGCGCATCTATGGTTGCGCCACGTAGCAAAGATGTGGGAGACCGGCAGGTGCGAGGAAGCGCAAATCGCCGGTAGCCGTGCCCGGCACGTCATTGAACATCTCGCAGAAGCCACGGTCAAACACTGCATACGAGCCTGCGGCGCGCGTTGCTTGAATCGCCCCAGCCCGCTCGAACGCATCTACAGAGATTTGTCTTTCTATGTGCGCCACGATAACGACGATCATATACTGGCGACCATCGGCAAAGAGATTCTCGGACAGACTCACGACCCGTCATTTTACAAACCATAAGCTCACGAGCAGTAAGCGAGAATATCCGCTTCTTGCTCAAGTCTCGCTCAGAAGGAGGAGTCGCGAATGTATTTTGAAAAGCGAAAATATAACTTAGGCATCTGGGGATTCGCGCTAGGCTATTTCATCTTTTATACGCCTTATAGCGGATTGATTAAGGTCATCACGGCAGCCCCTTTGCCAGGGCAAGGCAGCGCCATCAGCGGCTTCGAGCTGTTGCCTTCGACGGTGCTCGCCACAGCCCTCACCATGTTCGCCATCATCACGTTGCTGGGGTGGTGGAAATATGCAGGTCGCCGCGAATTCTTCGGCTACAGCATTCCTTTCCCCAGCGGTTGGATGTGGCTCTCCGGATTCAGTACGGCAATTATCATTGCTACCACGACACTGGCGTACACCTTTAGCGGCATCTCGATCCTCTTCGCCTTGATTCTGCTGCGCGGCGGTGTGCTCATCCTTGCGCCGCTGGTTGACACACTGTTCAAACGCAAAATCCGCTGGTTTTCCTGGTGCGCTCTGGCGTTGAGCTTCCTGGCTTTGGGCGTCGCTTTATCCGATGTCAACAACTATCAGATGACCGCCATCGCCGTCTTGAACACTGCCGCCTACCTCACCGGCTATCTGCTCAGGCTTCCCTGCATGACCAAGGTAGCCAAGTCCGGAGATGAGAATGCGGCGCGGCGCTACTTTGTCGAAGAGCAGATGGTGGCAATGCCTACGCTCCTTGGGATACCGGCGATCTTTGCTCTCGTTGGACAGGGCAGCATAATGATAGACCTGCGCCACGGCTTTACCACTTTTTGGGGCAGCAACCTCATCATTCCGGCGCTCATGGTCGGTGCGTTTTATGCGGCGCTGTGTGTTTTTGGGACACTGGTTTATCTGGATCGGCGGGAGAATACCTTCTGCATACCTTTGAACCGTTGCTCAAGCCTGCTTTCAGGGCTCGTCGCCAGTTACGCCCTGTTCTATCTCTATGACATCAAGCCACCGAGTACTGCGCAACTTGCCAGCACCAGCTTGCTAGCTGTCGCGCTCTTGTTTCTGTCGCCCCTGCACCACATTCGCTTGTATATGGACAAACTCAAGAGTGTGTTCGCAGCGGGTAGCTTGTCGCAAGTGCCTTTACCAGGCTTTACCGAGCCGGCGCAGGAGGGAGCACTTTTGTCAGTTGCGGGGGCTGCCTCCGAAGAGTTCTTAAATGAGAGTGTACGCAACCGAATCTTTCTGTTTGTCTGTAGCGGCAACACCTGTCGTTCAGCTATGGCTGAGGCAATTGGCAATGCGGAGACCGCTGCCAGATTTAATTTGCCCTTTGCTTCCATCGGCGATTTAAAAATCAAGATGTTGAGCGCAGGGGTCACTGCTAAACCCAATAAACCCATGACACCCGATGCGCAGGAGGCGTTACGCCAGCTTGGTGTGCCTGTACCTGACCACGCTACGCGGGTTCTAACACACGAAATGGTAACTCAAGCCGAGGTGATTTACTGCATGACAGAAGCGCATAGACAGGCGTTAATTTCTCAGTACCCTGCGGCAGCAGACAAAACCATGTGCCTGGATACACAAGGCGATATCGAAGACCCCATAGGCGCTGGGCTGGATATATTTTTGAATTGTGCAAAAAGAATTCAGGAGTTGATCCGCTTTCGCTTTGATGAACAGGGCTTGCAACCCGAACAAGCCTGAGGCTAATAATAAAGCATCCAAAAACAAAAATATTGATTGGTTACCAGATTCAACTTCCTATCTCAGAAGTCATAGGGCTTCGGTGATTTGTTGTTCCGATTAAATCAGACCTGAAAGCATCACGGTGTGGAGACAGCCTTGCCATCTCAACACCGTGTATCCCGATGTTAAAACCCGCGGCTTGAGCCGCACTATACTGCAGATATGGGGGTAACGAAGATGAGAAAGAGTAACTATTGGCACGCCCTGGAATACACGCGAAGGCACAGAATGCTTCTTGACAGTCAACGGCAGACACCAGATACAGCCAAGACATCGCACGGTTGGCTGTTCAGGCTATCTGACGCTGTGCGTTGTAGCAAAAGTTTGATTCTGCGTCTTTTGGATTTCCGTCCCGCCCGAATACTTTCTTCCGTACTCCTCTGCGTCGCAGTTGCGAGCAGCTTCAATTTCGCTTCGTCAGCCAGAGCGCAGGCTGGTACGGCGGATGTCTCGGGAACAGTGCGCGACGCCACTGGCGCCATGTTAGCGGGTGTGACTATCAAAATCACAAATCAAGCCAGCCACCAGTCTCGTCAGGTCTTGACAGACCAAAACGGCAGCTACGTCGCGCTGCTGCTCCCTGTCGGTGAATATGAGGTTCAAGCGGAATTGTCCGGGTTCAATAAACTGGTACGACAGGGCGTCATTCTGCAAGTGGGACAGAAGATCTACCTGGATCTGACGATGGAAGTCGGAAAGATCACCGATCAAGTCCTGGTGAAAGAATCTACTCCACTACTGAACACTTCAAATGCGGAAGTGGCCGAGGTGATTGAGAATCAGCGGCTTTTGAGATTGCCGCTGAACGGCCGGTTGTTCGTCAACCTAACCGCGCTTAGCGACAACATCGTTATTGAAGCGAGAGGTACCCGGGGCGCTGCTCTGGGACAAACTGGCGCGACGTTTGCCGTCGCCGGACAACGGGGAGGGCATAACGTCTACTGGCTCGACGGAGTCGTCATCACGGATGAGTACTTCAACAATCTCGTCATTTCTCCGTCGGTGGAAGCGATTCAGGAGTTCAAGATACAGAAATCGATGTACGCTGCTGAGTACGGCGGTAAAGCCTCAGCGAACATTAATGCGATTACAAAGTCGGGAACGAACGACTTACATGGAAGCGTTTTCGAATTTCTCCGGAACGATGTCTTCGATACGAGGAACTTCTTCGATCGCGGGACGAAACCGCCACTCCGGCAGAATCAGTTCGGCGGAACGATCGGCGGGCCCATCGTAGCCAATCGCACATTCTTTTTCGCGAACTATGAGGGATTTCGCGAGCTGCGCGCGCAGACCCAAACCTTCAGCGTTCCATCACTAAAGGTCCGCAGCGGCGATTTTTCAGGGCTGCCGCCTATATATGACCCGCTCACCGCCAGTGGACAGCGCCAGCAATTTGCCGGCAACCGCATTCCAGCCGGACGGCTCGATCCCGCAGCCGTAGCGTTCCTTGAAAAGATACCGGAGCCCAACCTGCCAGGAGAGGTTCAGAATTACGTGGCCTCTCCAAGGTTGAGAAACTACAACGATCAGGTGGGCGTGCGATTGGATCATCGATTCAATAGCAATAATAGTTTCTTTGCCCGTTACACCTGGGCTCGCCTGGATACTTTTCGCCCCATCGGCAGCACCGACCTGAGTGAAGCGTTGGTGCCAGGCTTCGGTTATAGCATTGCGACGAGGGTGCACAATGTCGCGCTCAGCGCCACGCATGTTTACAGTCGGCGACTGATACAGGAATTTCGCTTCGGGTACTTGCGCGTCACTGGCGGCCAGCAAAGCGAAAATCAGGGCATTGATTTCAGTGGGCAAAATGGCATTCAAGGGCTCGAAAGAGATCCCAGAAAATTCGGCTTCCCGGCAATGACCTTCGCCGGCGCGTACAGCAACATGGGCGATCCCGCCACTCTGGTGAGCCGCAAAAACAACAGCTACGATTTCATCACCAACCTGTCGCTGATACACGGTTCTCACAATTTCAAGTTCGGCGGTTATTTCTTCCGGCTGCACTTCAATCCCCACGATCCGACGAACGCGCGCGGCACCTTCAATTTCACGCCGCGGTTCACATCTTCGGCTCCAGGGCTGGCGAATGGGAATGCTTTTGCCGACTTCCTGCTGGGCTT
>JANMSG010001082.1:0-7311 GCA_031389065.1 Acidobacteriota bacterium
CCCCCCACCCCAACCCACCGCCTCAATGCCAAACGCCAAACTCTTCTTACTTTCTGACCTTCCTCCACTACCTATTTTTGAAATTAGCATTTCTATTGTCTGTTTTATTTTCCGTTTGAGGCAAAATAATGGACTCCAGCATTTTCGGATAGAGAGTAGATTCAGGATTCAGGTGTGGATCAGCTAGAAAAGCTGGCAACTGAGATAGCATTTCTTGCCCTGGAGAGGCAGACTTTAGACAAGATAAAAGGAGCAACTGTTACGGTTGAAAATGACGCGGGTAAATCATCTGTAGTTCAACCTCAGGTAGAATAATTATGAATGTTCTGGTTACTGGAGGAGCAGGTTACATAGGCAGTGTGGTCACGGAAGAATTAATCAAAGACGGCCATAAGGTTGTGGTGTACGATAGCCTTTATAAAGGGCATCGCGGTGCCGTCGTTAATGGCGCGAAATTCGTTCACGCAAATTTAATGGAGCAAGAGAAGCTTTGTGCTGCGCTTCGTGAAAATAAAATCGAAGCCGTCATTCATTTGGCTGCGGACTCACTCGTAGCAGAATCTGTGCAGAATCCTGCAAAGTATTATCACAATAATGTCACAGTAGGATTAGCGCTGCTTGATGCGATGCGCGAGTGTGAGGTTCATAAAATCGTCTTTTCTTCAACGGCTGCAACGTATGGCGAACCCCTAAAACAACCGGTTGAAGAGAGCGACCCAACAGCACCCACCAATCCTTATGGTGAAACCAAACTAACCTTTGAGCGGGCGCTTCGCTGGTATGAAAACGCCTACGCAATCCGCTACGCTTCCATGCGCTATTTCAACGCGGCTGGCGCAACAGAGCATTGCGGCGAACAGCACAACCCTGAGACCCATTTGATTCCGCTGATTTTGCAAGTCGCGATGGAGCAAAGACCGCACCTTGAAATTTATGGCGAAGATTATTCGACTCGTGATGGCACTTGTGTGCGCGACTTTATCCACGTAGTTGATCTGGCGCGAGCCCACATTCTCGCTCTAGGCGTACTAGACGAACGCAGCCGCATCTACAACTTAGGTTGCGGAGGCGAGGGCTACACTGTGAAAGAAGTAATAGATGTGGCGCGCCAGGTGACGGGGCGAGAAATCGCTGTGCAAGTAGGGGCACGACGTGCAGGCGATCCTGGGGTTCTGATCGCCAGTTCGGATAAGATAAAGCGTGAACTCGGTTGGTCACCCGCGCATCAGAGCCTGCAGGCAATTATTGAATCGGCTTGGAACTGGTTGCAGAAACACCCGCGCGGTTACGAAGATTGAATGTTGAGTCATAAGAAAGCAAGAGAATTTTATTGTGGTTGATAGCAGCGATTTATATCATTTATTTGAGCGCAAGTACGGATGTGCGCCGAGGCTTTTTCGGGCACCCGGCAGAGTCAATTTAATTGGCGAACATACGGACTATAATGAAGGTTTCGTGCTGCCTATGGCGATTAACTATTCGACAGTGGTAGCTGGCGCTTTGCGAAATGATAGGGTCGTGCGCGTTTGCTCACTGGATTTCAACGAACAGTTTGAGTTTGACTTAAATGACTCCGTATCGCCGCAGCAAGGGCTTTGGCTCAACTATGTCGAGGGTGTGGCGCGAAGCTTAGAGTTTGCAGGGACACGGCTAAAAGGCGCGGATTTATTGATTACATCTGATGTGCCAATTGGCGGAGGGCTTTCCTCATCGGCAGCGCTTGAAATATCTGTTGGCTTTGCATTATTGCGTTTATCTGAACAACCTATTGATCGCATCGCGCTGGCAAAGGCAGGACAAAGAGCCGAACACGAATACGTCGGCGCAAAGGTCGGATTGATGGATCAACTCACGGCTGCGTTTGGGCTGCGCGACTCCGCTTTATTAATTGATTGTCGCTCGTTTGAAATTACCCCCATCGCGATGCATACCTCCTCTCTAGCAATTGTTGTCTGCGATACAAATATCAAACATAAGCTTGCTGCTTCCGAGTACAACACGCGACGCGCTGAATGCGAACAAGCGGTAAAAATATTACAAGCATATTTGCCGGATATCAGAGCTTTACAAAAAGTATCAAGAACTTGCGAAAGCAACTGAAGGGGTGCATTTCGTGGGAAGACTTGCGACCTACAAATACTACAATCAGGATCAGGTGGTAGCGCAGGCGCTTTCGCAATACGCCAAAATTCGTGGCACATCTCGTTCCAATAATTAGTAGACTGTATGCATGATGTTTAAGAGTTTTTTCCTGGCAGGCTTTGAAGGAAGTACTGGATTCAACCTGCATAATCAGTGGATTGATCAAGTCGTCGCAACTCAACATGATCGTTTTGCTGATAAGGATTATTTGCGTCTGCGCGAAGTCGGAATTCGCGCCGCTCGTGAAACCGTCCGTTGGCCGCTTGTGGACGTAGATAGAGGCTATGATTTTTCTTCACTCGAACCCTTCTTGAAGGCCGCGCAAAAGCACGATATCGAATTAATTTATGATCTGTTCCACTTTGGCTATCCAAAATATTATAGATCTTTTTTCGGCGGATTTTCCGAAACGATTTGCAGAATATTGTTACGCGACGGCCAGCTACATTTCTGAACAGACAACGGGTGTTTGCTATTTCACGCCTATCAATGAGCCTTCATACTTTTCCTGGGCAGCTGGCGAGGTCGGTTTTTTTGCGCCTCACACCATTGAGCGCGGCTATGAATTAAAAGTGCAATTGATGAAAGCCGCCATTGAAGGCATCAACGCAATATGGGCAGCTTGTTCGCGAGCCCGCATTGTCAATGTTGACCCGCTCTGTAGAGTTGTCGCACCCCTTGATCGCCCAGATTTACAAACCGAAGTTGACTCATTCAACCGAAACGCGGTCTTTCAATCCTGGGATATGTTAAGCGGGCGATTATTGCCTGAACTTGGCGGCAGCCCAAAACATTTAGACATCATAGGCGTCAACTATTACTGGACGAATCAATGGGAGTGGGGGAATTCAGGCGCTGTGCTTTGTGATCATGACCCGCGTCGTTACTCTCTGAGAAAATTAATTGGTGAGGTTTGGGAGAGATACGGCGCAGAAATTTTGCTAACGGAAACCAGTCATTTGGGTGATATGCGCTCCATCTGGGTGCACGAATTAAGCGAAGAAGCAGGAGCGCTTCTTGAAGCGGGAATTCCCCTCACAGGAGTTTGTTTGTATCCCATTCTAGGCATGCCCGAATGGCATATTCAAGATGAATGGACACATATGGGATTGTGGGACTTAATAGATGATGGGGATAAGAAAAAACGAGTTCCATACCTGCCGATGTTAGAAGCTTTAATAGAGGCGCAACGATTAGAAAAGCACCGAACGCTTGGTAATTATCAAATCAAATCAAAGGCTCAGACGAGTTAAAATCTATCCCTCAAATTTCCTCTATCTCCGACGATTGACTTGCTGGCTCAATCTCTGCGCCAACGCCGCCTTTTTGATTAAGTAGGGAAATAATCATTTGTGGTTTTACAGGATTAAGGTTTGTCTATTTTCAGCTCTAAATTGGTGACTCTCTGGCTTGTGTTCACGGCAAGCTTGCCGATCTGTTCTGCCAGGTTGCGCGTTGCTTCATTGCCGATAATGAGATTGTCAAAGGCTTCGCGCAACTCTAAGCGCATCACATCAACCGCGCCGACAATGTCATCCACGCGCTCAGTTAATGCCTGAATCTGCGCATCTGTTCGCTCTTGATTTGTGGCTATGCCTTGCACATTCTCTTTGAGTAGTTCAAGGTCTGAGTGAAACTTTGCCTGGTTATCAAGCAAAAATTGAATCGTGTTTTCTATCCGTTCTTGGTCCATAAATCCTCTTTCACTCAATCCAGAGGCGGTTAGAGACCGCCTCTCAACGCTTTTTATTTGGCAACTCGGTATGATAATCAAGTTTTCAGTCTTGTCATGATTCCAGAAAGTTTCGTATTGTCAGACGCACTGAAATTTATTATGCGTTTTTCACGTTCTCAACAAATCGGTGCGCTCCTCTTACTTCTCCTTCTCATCGCGCTGTTGATTTACCGCGTGTCTTAACTGACTAAGAAGTCGGGCTAGCCGAGTACACCTGATCTACTGCGTTGGCATCCTCAAAGTTGAGCCCTTCTCCGACAGGCATGACGGAACGCAGCACGATCTCTTTCATTTGTGTGCTGACGCATTTTTCAATGACCCAACCTGCAAGGTATTGCGCGGCTAAACAGCCTGCCGCCGTGGCGATGTTGCCTTCTTGCACGAAAGGCTTCTCGACTACTTCTACGTCATAGCTTTCAAGCAATTTTTTTGCGGTTGGATAGGTCGTCGCTTGTTTGCCTTTGAGCAAACCTAAAGCGGCTAGAATCAGCGCCCCCGAACACATGGAACCGATTAACTGTTTTTCAGGATTCAGTTTGAAGGTGCTCAAAAACTTTTCGTCTTTGATCTTTTTGCGCGTCCCCTGCCCGCTGGTAAACAAAACGACATCCGAAGTGTTGGCGGCTTCGATATGACCATGCATAGGGATTACCAGCCCTGTCGTTGAGGTGTGATGTGAGGCGTCGCCGAGAATTTGAACTTGCCAATCTTTCGTCTTCACGCGATTGAGCAAATCCCACATGAAAAATACATCTATGTCCGTGAAATCATCGAAAGCTATGATGGATAGATTCATTAGGTGTCCCCTTTTTGATGATAGATTTTTTCAACTACAATTGCGCGCCCAGTACATCATAGCGCGTCACGATGCCGACGATGCGTCCATACTCTTCAACTAAAATTGCGGGTGAATCCTTCAAATATTTTGCGGCTTGCTCTACGCTTACGTCTTCGCTGATGACCGGAAAGCCTTTCTCCATCACTTCTGAAACCGGCGCTTTCATCAACTCGCGATTCTTTAAGAGTTTCGACATCAAGCGGCCTTCGCGCAAAGAGCCTACCGAATTGCCTTCTTCCAAAACAGGCAATTGCGACAAGCCATAAGAGTTCATCATCTGTAGCGCATCGCCTACCAGATGGTTGGGCGCGACAGAGATCAGGTGCGGAGTCTCTTCGTTCTGCTTGGTTTGATTGAGCAAGCCAAGGCTCATCTTTTCAACCCCGAGCAGTCGTTTCTCTTTCATCCATTCATCGGAAAGGAACTTCGACAGGTAACGCTCGCCCGTATCGCAGACGATGAAAACGACTACTTCATCTTTCGATAAATTGCGCGCCACCTGCAAAGCGGCGACGGCTATTGTACCGGTTGAGCCGCCACAGAAAATCCCTTCTTCGCGTCCTAATCGGCGCGCCATCTGAAACGAATCGCGGTCTGTGACATTGATGATTTCGTCAATGTATTTCATATGGACGTTTTCAGGAATAATCTCCTGCCCTATGCCTTCGACAAGGTAGGGTGTGGCTTGCAGGAGTTTGCCTGTCTCTTTGAAAGTTTTGAAGACCGAGCCGTAAGGGTCCGCGCCGATGACTCGAATGTCAGGGTTTTTTTCTTTCAAGTAGCGACCTGCGCCGCTGATGGTGCCGCCCGTGCCAACCCCTGAGACAAAGTGCGTGATACGTCCTTCGGTCTGTTCCCAAAGTTCGGGACCTGTCGTCAGGTAATGCGCTTCCGGGTTTGCCGGATTGC
This sequence comes from Acidobacteriota bacterium, assembly GCA_031389065.1. Taxonomy (GTDB): domain Bacteria; phylum Acidobacteriota; class Blastocatellia; order UBA7656; family UBA7656; genus JACQDB01. The sequence goes on from JANMSG010001082.1 coordinate 5,625, forward strand.
CGTATTGAAAAACGAATAGCGAGTTGGGCGTCTCTTTGGTTATGCGTCGCGCCGTGTTGATGTAGTGATCCGGCGAATCGGGTTTGGCGGCGACCGGCACGACAACTACGTCTGCGCCGAGCGCTTTCAGGTAACGAACTTTTTCAACAGAGCATTTGTCGGTCATGATGAAGACGGCTTTGTAACCACGCACGGCGCAAGTCAGCGCCAGACCTATGCCTGTGTTGCCGCTCGTTGCTTCGACAATGGTGCCGCCGGGTTTGAGCCGTCCATCGCGTTCGGCGGCGTTAATCATAGAGATGCCTATGCGGTCTTTGACGGAACCGCCCGGATTGAGCGATTCCATCTTTGCCAGAACCAGTGGCTTGATGCCTTTGGCTAAATTGTTAAGTTTAACGAGGGGGGTGTTACCGATAAGTCCTAGAATATTTTCTTCGTAGCGCATAAGTTTTCAATCCCTTCAAATAATAATCGCGAGGTCTTTATGAATTGGTGATCGTAGATTTGCCACGCCTTTTCCGTTGATTGCGAAATCGAATTTTATCACTGCATTGACCGCACAGAGAAGCTGCAAGGAATGAAATCTATGAGCAATATTTGTTTCCGTCGGGAAAGTTTTGAAAGCAAGAATAGCGATTCGTTGTTTAGAAATGGATGATAAAAGAGACACACAAGCCTTTGCGTAAAGACAAAAACATCGTTGAGGCAAAGGCGTAATCTATTACTTCTGAGAGACGGGGAAGAGCAGTAGAGGGTAGCCTCTGCGTTTCGACAGAGGCTAGAATTTACCAGTTGGGGTTCTATTGCTCTTTGCTTAATGAACCTGAAAACAGGCACACAAAAACCTTGATGCAAGGGCACTACACCGCAGTCTCTATGCAATCCAGAAAGCTAAATTTTAATGGTGATTCAAACTGATTTTAGACTTACCCTTACTCTGGGACACACTCTCCGTTCACGCATCTGTAACCCGCCGGACAATCGCCATCATGCTGGCACTTTGTAGGTTGGCTTGAAGAAGCGTTCCTGGTTTCGATGTCTTCTTGATTTTCTTTGATTGAGGAAATTTTTTCTGTACTCACTTTCGTACTCCTTATTTATTTTAATCCTTCTATGATGGTTAAAGAATTCATCCTTTCTTGTCTGCCATAGCTAATAAACTTCCCATCAGATGACCAGGCAAGAGAGGAGAAATGGATTGTCGAATCTGTGTTTTTAGTTATCTTCTTGGTTTCACCTCCTTTCAATGAGTATGTGTAGATATTTGACTTCTCATCCGGTCTTGCTACGAAAGCAATACTCTTTTTGTCCGGGGATAGGCGCAGATTGCTAAAGTAAGTTTGCTTAAGCGTTGTAAGCTTTTGGCTGTTGCTACCAGCATGTATATATATCTCTACATCAAAAGTATCCACCTTTATCTTCTCTTTTTTATCGAGCAAGCTAATGATCAGCTCGTCGTCCCCAGACCATCCCATCAATTTCAAATGGGAATCGGTTTGGAAAATGACTTGCGGTTTTTCGGGGTTTTCCAGACTGGCTATCCACACTTTATAGGTTCGGTTCGTATTTTCAGGATTTTCAAAATCATCCGAAACATAGGCGATGCGTTTACCGTCAAGAGACCACAGCGGGGAAGCGAGAAAAAGAGCGGCGTCTGTATTGTTCGATAATTTTGTTTCGCCCGAAC
>JANMSG010001138.1:0-6986 GCA_031389065.1 Acidobacteriota bacterium
ATTGCTTTTCCCGCCATAAGCTGTGGCGCATACTACTATCCGATTCAGCAAGCCGCGAAGATTGCGGTGATCGAAACCGCACATTTTCTGGAGAACAATCCGTCCATCCGCAAAGTCTATTTTACCTGTTTGGAATATGACGTTTTGCAAGCTTTCACAAAAGCTCTGGCTTCATTGAATCTTCCCTGATTCATCTCCTGTGGAAAAGGTGATCTCAAATTTCAAAATAAAATGAGTCAGGTTGAAAGTCGGGCTCTGACTGACAAATGACGAAGTCCAGAGTTGCTTCTTAACCGCGCAATTCTCACTTTGTCTCGCCGTCTGGCATGAGTTTGACTCGTTGATTTTCTTGAACCCCTGTTGCTTTTTGAGATACCTGAACGGGGAACGGTTCACTTTTTATGAAAAATAATCTGCTGGTTTTCTGGTAAGGCGCATCTTTTGAACATATTCATAAACCATCATGAGAACAGCAAAGCCCCTATCTTGTCTTTTGGCTATCGGTCTTTTTTTATCTGCGAATCTTTACGGTAACGTATCAGCAACTCGCGCAGCCGTGTATCAATCGCCCGCTGCGCAAATCGCGCTTCGCCCTTTTCTGACGGGACTCACGCAACCGGTTTTCCTTACCCACGCTGGTGATGGAAGCGGTCGCCTCTTCATTGCGGAGCGCAACGGCATGATCAAAGTCCTGCAATATGGCGAATCGCAGCCGACGATTTTTCTTGACGTGTCGGACAAAGTTATGACAGACCGATTGGGCGGATTTTTAAGTGTAACCTTTCACCCGCAATACAAAATTAATGGACGCTTCTTTGTTCAATATCTACGGCGCGATGGGATGATCATTATTTCTCAATATCAGGTAATGAATTCCAATCCCAATGGCGCAGACCCAAACAGCGAAAAGGTTATTCTGGCGGTGACAAAACTTCCCAATGGTCATATGGGAGGTGCTATGGAGTTCGGAGCGGACAACTATTTATACGTTAGTTTGGGGGACGGCAGTCCGGGCCTCGATACACTGAAAAACGGGCAGAATCTCGAATCGCTTCTTGGTAAAATCCTCCGCATTGATATAGACAATCCAAGCGGCGGAAAGCCTTATTCTTCGCCTTCCAGTAATCCATTTTACGGTGCAACGCCGGGACTGGATGAGATTTATGCCTACGGTTTTCGCAATCCATTCCGTTTCTCGTTTGACAGGGAGACGGGAAAACTCTATGTCGGGGATGTCGGTGAAAAGCAGAAAGAAGAGATTGATCTAGTCACGGCAGGTGGCAATTACGGCTGGCCTATATTTGAAGGTACAAGCTGTACAAATCTTGATGCTGCATTATGCAATACTTCTTTCAACGCCATTGCACCGATCACAGAATACGGGCACGACAATGGGGGATGTACAGCTGTTGGCGGATATGTCTATCGCGGGGCGCGAGCAAGCTTGCCGTATGGAGGATATGTCTTTGGAGACCACTGTACCGGCGAGATATTCATGTTCTACAATGGCGTACAAAGCCGCTTGTTGAAATCAAACCTTGCCCTCTCAGCATTTGGCGAAGACGAAGACGGCGAATTATACGCCATCGGACTTAATGGTATCGTTTCTCGTATCGTGCTGGAAAACCCGCAAGACCCTGAGGTTCAACTGCTCACGGCAAACACTCGCATGAAACTCAAGGGCAATTCAATTTACGAAATCAAATGGGCGACGACTGGCATAGGGCTTTATCGTCACGACATTCAATGGTCAAGCGATGGCGGACAGACTTGGGAAGATGTGGTAGGCGGTTTGGCGGGCAACGTCAGAAGCTATGAGTGGACGGTGCCGAACATCAAAAGTAAACGTGTTCGCTTGAGGGTGATTTCATACGGCAGCCGAACCACTGGGCAAGACGAAAGCGACGAAGATTTTATCATCAAACCAATCGCCAGCAATTAAGCCCTATATTGAATCTCTCACAGAAAGCCTGGGGAATTCAGAAAAGTCTGAATTCCCCAGGCTTTCCGTTTTTTGCGACAAAGAGATTTCCTTACGGCTTTTTGCAGGCTTGTTAAAAACCGGGTATCAGGAACATACCTGCACAGGCGGCATTGAGAAGAAAAGAGAGGGAAGCGCCGATGAGCAGACCTTTCACGATATGGGGCTTGCCCAGCTTGTGCGCAATAAGGAGAGCCGGAATGATATAGACCAACTGGCTGATGCCAATAAACATCGGCGGGACGAGAAAAAAATACGGGTCGGATGCCAAGGCAATGAACAATATGGCTATAGGAATTTGTATCAGGTGCAGCAACAACGCCAAGCCGAATCCCCACCAGGGATTCCCAGTCGCTTGCTGAATATTCTGAGGGTTTTGATTTTGCTCATCCATCAATGTGCCTCATTAAGATAGCTAAAAACTCCCCAAAAAGTGTATCCCACGCAGGCGGCGTTTAACAGAAACGTAATCGCGGCTCCGACGAACAGCCCTTTCGCAATCTCCGAGCTGCCTTTGGCGCGAGCCACGACCAGCACAGGAATAATATAGACCGATTGCGTAACCCCAAGAAACCATAAGGGGACGAAGATTGCCCCATTCTCTGCGCCCTGAAGCAGATAAAATACAGCCAGAAGCGCTGCAAAAATGGCGTGCAACCCGAAGCAGTAGCCAACCCCATTCCGGAAATCTCTGGCAACTTCTCTCTCGCTCTCTGAATTTTGTTTTTCTTCAAACAAGAAATATTCCTGTCTGCATTTGGCGCAACGGTTCCAGTCGAGTTCTCTCCAGGTCATCGCGGTAAAAGAGATTGTAGGTATCAAAAGGAATCAGTCTCCCGTCCGGGTGAACAATATGCACACAGGTCTTTTTCACAGACCGCACATCGAATGAATACGCATCAATAAATTGCATGATGATGATGCGAAACAGATTTTCATAGCCGAAGCCTTCGGGGGCAGCAGCCTGTGGCAGACAACAAAGCAGGTCTCGCAAGCTTGCCGCACCCGATTGCGGCGAGTGATTGGTGGCAAAGAGCTTGAAGATGTGCGCGTGCAGATGCTCATCCTGTTCATACATGATGGTGTTGCGACTGCCATCAATCAATACTTGCGGATCAATCATGCTGGTCAGCGCCACCACCTTTCCTTCAATTTTGAGCGCGTAAGCCATCGCCAGACTATCCGGATGACAGGGCACGGGGATGATATCTTCAGCTTGAAAGACGGTGGTTTGCTCTAAAATTTTTCGCCGCACTTCAGTCAAGGTCAGCCGATCGGTGGCGGGGTCATACTCTTCGAGCCGTCCCGCTGCTTGAATCGGTTGCAAGGTGACGCCGCGCACACAGGGTTGTTGGAGCGCGTAATCAATGATGCGTCCAATCTCGCCATCGTTGAGTCCTTTCTTCAAGGTCACCACCAGAGTTGTAGAGATGCCTAATCGATTCAGTCTTTCCAGCGCTTGCTCGCGGACGTGGCGCAAATCCGCGCCGCGCAGAGACAGCAAGGCTTCTGCTTCGAAAGAGTCGAATTGCAGATAGACTTCAAACCCAGGCATATACTCTGCCAGGCGTTCGGCGAAGGCTTCTTCTTTGGCAATGCGAATGCCGTTGGTGTTGACCATCAGGTGACGAATCGGGCGCGCTTTCGCCATATCCAGGATGGCAAAGAAATCTGGATGCGTCGTCGGCTCGCCGCCGGATATTTGCACCACATCCGGCTCGCCTTCGTTTCGCACCACTGCGTCGAGCATGGATTCGATTTGTTTGAGGCTGCGATGCTGGGCGCGATGGGGTCCGCTTTCGGCGTAACAGATCGGGCATTGCAGATTGCAGTAATCGTTGATTTCGATCAACGACAGACAAGAATGCTGCTCGTGGTCTGTGCAGAGACCGCAATCATACGGGCAGCCCCATTTGACTGGTGTGTTATAAACGACGGGCATTTCGGGCGGCTTGATGAAGACTTCACGCGAGCGGCGGTAATAATCAACGTCGTCAGCAATCAACACTTTCTGTGAACCATGCTGCTGGCAGCGCTTCAGCAGGAAAACCTTGTCATCTTGAAAAACGATTTTGCCGTCAACTTTACGATAGCATGTTGAGCAGATGGATACGGCAATATCGTAGAACAGGTATGGGCGCACGCGGTCAGTCACAGGCTCTCTGCCTCCTTCAAACGCAACAGGAATGGAAAGTCCCGCGCATAAAATAACAACATGGCACAACAAGCCCATTGAATGGCTGTGAGTCCGCCAAGCGAAGCCCCTGGCTTAATAAAATCAACGAGCAGGCGAAAGCCCATATAGCCGACCATAAAACTTTTGAACAGGTCACCTTCGCGGTGCGATTTGCGGCTCAGTCGATACAGCCAGAACCCCAGCAGCAACAGAAAAACAACTTCATAGAGTTGTGTTGGATGTCTGTAAACTCCGTCGCCGAAATTGATGCCCCAGGGCAGGCTGGTTGGCTTGCCATAGGTCTCATCGCCAAGACCGGAGAGGAAACAACCGATGCGTCCAATGGCAATTGCCAGGGCAAGCGGAATTGCGAAAAGGTCGCCCGTGCGACGGACAATTGCCAAACGCTGCTTTGCCCATTCGACGGCCAGCAGACCGCCTATAAGACCGCCGACAACGGTTTTGCCAGCCATCAGGTAAAAAGGGTCATTCCAGTTTTGCAAGGTCAGCAGAGGGTTTTCAAACCAGTAGAGCAGTTTGCTGCCCAGAGCTGCGCCAATGGCCGCCGCCGCGACCATCCAGAGCCGGTTGCTGCCGCTCAAGTGGTCTCCGGATTTGGCACGCAGGCGCAGATACAGACGAAAGCCTATGAAATAGGCAAGGCTCTCAAACACCCAATGCGGGTGAATAGGCAGAGAGCCGAGCCGGAAATAGAAAGGGAAGAGCGTCTGATTCAACATTGCGTGTGAATTTTCCTGTCGCTGAGCCGATCACGATAGCAACTTTTGCATCGCTTTAACGCCCTCTCGCCTGCTTCAAATAATCCTCTGCTTCGCGTAGTTCACTTGCACCTGCATCGGCTTGCGACCAGATCTTCAAAAGCTTGGAATAGGCTACAGTAGCCTCTTTCGGGTCGCCGCCTTGGGCTGCTGCGCGAGCCGCACCCAACAACGAACGCGCTCTGTTTGGCTGTCTTGCCAAAGCCAGAGCGAATTGTTGAGCCGCTTCTTTCGGACGATTGGCACGCAACAAAATCTCTCCGAACAATTCGTGCGAGGGCTTAATTAATGATGGCGGTCCCGATGGCGGCGACATATCTTCTTCTAAAACGGTGGCGCGCTTCATCATCTCAATCGCTTCGTTATGATTGCCTTTCATCGAAGCTGACTGTGCGCTGACTTCGAGTTCCATAATCTCAATGATTTTGGCTTGCTGCCCTTTCATTGAAGAGCGCACCTCGCGCAATTCTGCGGCGCTCTTTTCCGCGTCGCTCAGGTTGTTCAAATTTGCTGCGGCAAGCCCGTTGATAAAGATTGCAAGGTAGCGGAAGCGTTGCGCCGTTGGTCTGACGGTCTTTGCATCGGCAGGCATCTGCCCACCAGGGCTGTGTCCCGCGTGTTCGCCCGTTTGTGGCATCGCCGTCCCTGCGTTCCCTTCTGCTTTTTTCGGCATCACTGCAAAAATCTTTTTCGCATCAGACCAACGCTCTGTACCTGCGATAAGCGACGAAGACATTTCCGTGTAGGCATTTTCGTAGTAATTCGGGCGCATATCATGCTCACTTTTTGATTCGCTCATGGTCTTTTGCATTACCGCCAGAGTCTCTTCGGCTTTTTTATAACGACCCTGTTGCGTGTAGGCGTAGAGCAACCAACTGAGGCTGTGATAATCGCGCAGGTAAAGAGGGAGATTTTTACGCTTCACCCAATTGTCAGAAGCTGCCCAGGAGGATTCATTGGAGCTGGCGGCTTCGGCCCACATACCGAGTTGCACGAAGATGTGCGAAGGCATATGGCGGGCGTGTGCAGCGTCCGGTGCAATCTGCGCGTAGCGATAGGCAGCGGGCAGAGCCAGTATTGCGTGTTCGGGATCGTCGAAGGCGTGAATGATGAAGTGCGCGGCGCCCGGATGATTCGGATTTTTCTGATAAATATCCATGGCAATGGCACCGGCTTGCACCTGACGACTGTAACCTTTGTCGCCGGCTCGCACAGTGCCTAAGAGAGAGAGCGAATAAAAGATCGCCGCCTCCTGATCGTTCGGATAATCGCGGTAAATCTTTTCCATTGCGAGCGCATAGTTTTTATCTCGCGTCAGTTTGTCGCCTTCGCCGTAAAGCGTTTTCAGGGCGTGAATGTAAGCTCGTTCGCGGTCGGTTAATTTTGGCAGGTCTTTGATTTTCGGCAGAACTTTTCGCGCTGCCTCGGTGTTTTGCTCTGCCCACAAGGGATGATTGTGAGCCATCGCCTCGCCCCAGTAGCCCATCATAAAATCGGCTTCAACTTTTGTTGATTCTCTGAATTCATCGAGCGCCTCTTCAAACCAGAACGAATGCAGCGCGGCGAGTCCGCGAAGGAAATGCGCCTGCGCTTTGGGCGACCCCGATGTTGGGAAATCAACTTTGCCGAGCGCAGCTTGTTGGGCGTTTGCATTGCCTGCAAAACAAACGGCAAGCAGGAAAGCAAAGGCGAAAGATAAGGTGCGAAATTTTTCAATGAGCAGGAATTTCTTAACGAGCAACATAATATGTACCTCCGATTGGATTCGATTCATTGGCGACGCGGCAATTCTATACACCTGCGGTTGCAATTTACACTTTGAAAGTTACCAGTAGGTTATCATTCGTAACAACTATCTGAATTGATCACGAATTTTAGCAAACCGACTGTGCAATCAATAGCAGAAATAACAGGCTATTGTCATCTGATGTCTGGACACATTTTATTTGTCAGATTGATTGAGCTCTGAAAGAGCGTTATTCGATAGCCCAGCGCATCGCGCTGGGTGAATCCGCCGAGTTAAGTCTCAAGCCCTGAAAGGGCGAAATCA
>JANMSG010001148.1:0-3153 GCA_031389065.1 Acidobacteriota bacterium
TTCTCGGCTTGCCAACTATTTTCTTCTTCTTGATCGTCTTGCTTAGTTCTTCATCAAGCGCTTGCACAGCCTCTTCAAAGCTATCATCATCCGGAACCCAAAAGACCAGTGTGTAACTGTCATCTGGCGCGGAAATGGTTATCTGTTCTCCATCGGGCTCGGCTTTCCACCCTTTAGGTAACTGGAATTGGATGCCGGCTTTCTCATGCGTAAAGAGTTCATTGTCCTGTTCGATAGAAGCGAGCGAGTCTGGCACAGCATTAACGGCTGCGATAAGCTTGCCGCCACGATGAGCGATATGAGTGTCAGCTAGAGCGCTTGGTTGGTTCTGCCAGGCTTGACTACTGCCGGTGAGCAACACGGTTGAAACCGCCAGAGCCGCAATGATATTGAGTGCTTTCAAGTATTCATCCTCCATTAAGATATATTGATATTTTACTGATTTCAGCAGAGCCGCCAGAGAGGTGGCATCGGCAGAGACTCTGACATAATAAAGGCAAAGGCACTCGCTTACCAGAGAAATTAATTTAAGGAAAGCAGAAAGAAATATCTTAGCGGTAAGAAGCGGTCAAAGACGCCAAGGCTGGCAGTCAGAGACCGTTTCTCAACGGTAAATCTAGGATTTTATTTTCTTCTTCTTCCCGTAACGGCTCGGCTCATCTTCTGGCGCGCAGCATTGAAAAATATAAGTTTCGAGGCATCAAACAAAGCTCCGTCTCCTCTTCTATCAATGACTGCGAACCGCGAGTTTCAATGAAGAGGGAAACTTCTTGCCTGTACGCAAGGTAAATACTGACGACCGATCGTCGCTTGTGCCAGGCGGTCTAAAATCCGGGAAATCAATATTGGTCAACTTCACACGCAACGCATGCCCTGCTCGGAAGATCCAATGGTCTCCGAAATCGCGAAAGACGGCGCGCCGGATCTCTTCGGGGGCAAGTCCTGAAACTCGCATAATGCCGACTGTCACCTCAGTTTCTGAGCCGTCCGGCGCGACATCGAACACCCGCGTGATCAAATCAATTGTCGTAGAGGTGGGGCTGCTCACATAAAGGGCGAACTCGCCAGGTCCCATAATCTCTGTGTCGGATGCAAAAGGGGTTGTCGTAAAAATGAGCGAACGCGGCAGCGCGCCGGTCGCTTCGACGGTTGCACTGAACATATCGTTTCGGGAAGGAATTTCAGCGCCGAGCCGGGAGCTTCTTAGCAATTGGGGATGAAAAATGCCCCCTGCACGCTCTTCCAGGTTTACCCCTTTCCTCCTGCCCGTGAGCCCTCCGCCAGCTTTCAAATATAGCGACAGTTCCTGTGCATCTGCGGGAGGGAATTGCGAGTAAGTCTGCGGAAAAAAGCTTGCAGGCTCAGCAGCACTGGTTATTTGGTTTGCGTCCGTTCCGCCCACTCCCCACAAGTAATGATTGAGCCAACGCAGGATCGCCGTGGCGATGTAGACTGCTTCCGTGTCGGACTCGTTGCCTCCGGGCGGGTGGCCGCGCCTGCCGAAATAAATCTGCTTTGGCGCGGTAATCTGCGAAAACACATCGAGCACTTGCGTCGAAGGGAAGAGGTAATCATCCCACGATTGAATGATGAAGATCGGTGCCCTCGGTTGCCGCGTCGGCATGAGTATCTCTCGACCGTTGGCGTCGCGCTCGGCAATTGATCGAGCCGACAAGGCTTCCTTAACAGCGCCTGCGGGAGACTGGCCTGCGGCTGCCGCATCAAACATCTCGAACTGAAGTTTGTCGTAGTTGTAGAAAGGCGGCGAGCCGACAGAGGTGTTGAGACCGCCGTAGAATTGACCCAGACCGATTTTATAGTTGATCGCGCCATTCGGGTAGAGCGCCGATTCCAGGTTCGTCCAGCCGACCAGCGGAATTACTGCCGAGACGCGCGGGTCGTTGGCGATTTGAAAAGAGTGGCTGCCGCCGTAGGAACCGCCGATCACGCCAATCTTCATCACGCGTGGGCCGATGACTCGATCAGGATCGTTCAAGAGCCAATCAATCACCTGTTTGAGGTCGTTGATCTCGTTGGGACCAGCCAGCGAAACGCGACCGCCCGATTCACCGTTCCCGAATCCGCGCGCTGTATATGACAGCACTGTGTATCCTGCAGCCGATATGTCTTGAGCGAGATTGTCTTCACCGAGCAAGCGATGGCCGCCCCATCCGTGAATGTAGATTACCGCAGGAGCGGATGGAAAAAATCGCGGCTGGTAAAGCGTTGCGGCCAGGCTGATCCGGTCGTTTGATGGTGCCGTAACGCTTGCAGGGACTTGGATAAAATGGGTTGATGTGGTTACGAAGAAATCTGCTCTGGCATGCGCGTTGGAACCTGGGAATGATATCAATAAAAGCGCGATGGCGATCAAGAGAGACGCGTACTTCAACATGGCCTTATTTCCTCTTCAATAGCTCGATGGAGAATCGCTCTTGATCTAAGGCCAGTCCGACGCGACAGATCAATTAATAGCAGTGACCATGTCGAGAGTCAACCTCGGTAGTATGTGACCCAAGGCTCGTCAAATGACTTGTACGGGCGATCCCCCGTGGTCGCCCCTGTTTGAAATGCGTATTCTGCGAGTAAATCCCGTACCTCGCATCCATCAGTGGCACCCTACTCTGGCGAATTGTGGCGCAAATCGTGAGTCGTTATGCCACCGATTTCAAGAGATGTGGCAAGCCTGTCATCTGGTTTGATTACAACTCAGGCGAGAAGAATCACCTGAGCAGTTTTGACTGTATGGTCACCAGGTCAGCAACAAAGTTGAGAAGCCTGCATAGTTGCAAGCGGCAATCGTTTGGCTCATCATCGCAGACGATGCTATGATTTTTTCCCTTGACTCTAAAGCCGTATACAGGGTTTATAATGCCTGTGGTCGTCGAAGATTTTATTGTATATAATCGGACTATCAATGAACCGAGTATTGGTACAAGCGAGTAGAAGCATTGGCATACACGCACTGATCGTGCTCATCTTGTGGCTCAATGGTCTGGGTTGCTCGCTGTGCTGCGCGACGGGTACCAATAATATCTCTACACCGACGACAGGCGCTTGTGTCACTTCTGACTGTTGTAAACACGCACAAAATAGCAAGACTCTGACTTCTAATGAAGCTGTCTCAGGAACAAATGCTATTGGCTGCTCACT
>JANMSG010001159.1:0-5842 GCA_031389065.1 Acidobacteriota bacterium
CGGTCGCTACCGCTCCCGGTTCTGACTCTCGCTGAGTTTAAATTACTGTGGTGACGATTTCACGTATGCTGCGTTGTAACTCCGAATCATCAGTGATTGGATTGCACATCGCCACTTCGCAAGCCGTGTGTGGATGAATGCCGCGACTGATCAATTGCGCCGCATAAACCAGCAGGCGTGTTGACACGCCTTCTTCCAAGCCGTGCCCTTTCAGATTGCGAACCTTTTCGCCAATCACTACAAGGTCACGCGCCGTCTGTTCATCAACACCGCCTTCGTGTATTACGATGTCAATCTCAAGCTTTGCTGGCGGATAATCGAACTCCAGCGCAATGAATCGCTGCCGTGTTGATTGCTTCAAATCTTTCAAGACGCTTTGATAGCCGGGGTTGTATGAAACGACCAGTAAAAAATCATCCGGCGCTTGGAGTATTGTGCCGCGTTTTTCGATAGGCAAAATCCTGCGGTCGTCAGTCAGAGGGTGAATTAATACGAGGGTATCTTTGCGCGCTTCGACAACTTCGTCCAGATAACAGATCGCCCCGTGTTTAACGGCTGTCGTAAGGGGGCCATCGTGCCAGACGGTTTCGTCGCCTTCGAGCAGGAAACGACCTACGAGGTCTGTTGCTGAAAGGTCTTCGTGACAGGCTACGGTGACGAGTGGGCGACCCAGACGCCATGCCATATTTTCGATGAAGCGAGTCTTGCCGCAACCCGTTGGCCCTTTGAGCATCACCGGCAACTTGGCTTTGTAAGCCGCTTCAAATAATTGGACTTCCTTGCCGACAGGCAGGTAGTAAGGCTCTTTTTTTAAGATGTGCTTTTCGATTTGTTGTTCCATTTATGCTTTTCTAATTTTCCTCGGAAGAGATTTTCTCAAGAAATCCAGCGCCAAATCGTTGTTCTATGCAGGATTCCATCACTTCATTATAGCCCAGCCAATATCCGTCTATCACTGCTGTAATCTCGCAACTAGCAATGCGATTTAATTCAATTGCGTACTTTTTATGGATATTGGCAAAGAGCGATTCCTCACCTTCTATTGGCATTCCCTTCACTTGTAGTTTTATTTTTCCTTGCTCCAAATCTCTTTGCGCCTCTGCCTTCCCCTCGTTATAACCATTGAGAAATGGCCTCAGGCTCTCTTTATCATTGAAGAAATAACGTTCTCTGACGCTGGACGGATATGAATTCATTTCGCGTGCAACGCATAACTTTACAGCGCTAATACCTGTCAAAAAAGTGGCTGCAAGAATCAAAAGGCTGAAAATGACTTGTTGCAATTTCATAAAACTAAGCTATGCCCCTGGTTTCCTCTACGTGTATAATCCGATGTTTTAAGCAAATGCTTATTTCATCACAAGGATAGCATTCGGCTCTCAGGTGAGCCAATGAGGATAAAGAAGTATGACCATAGCAGTAGCCATGAGCGGCGGCGTTGATAGTTCTGTCGCTTCCGCGATATTAAAAAATCAAGGCCACAGTGTGGTCGGTTTCACTATGCAATTGTGGAATCAACGCCGCCGTCTTTCGCCGGATGGCGAGCCGCAACCTTCGCGTTGTTGTTCGCTCGACGATGTTTATGACGCGCGACGAGTGGCTACTGAGATGGGCTTTCCATTTTACGTATTGAATCTCGAAGAGGAATTCGAGCGCGCCGTCGTGCGCCCCTTCGTCGAAGATTATCTTTCGGGACGCACGCCCATTCCCTGTGTCTCCTGCAACACGAAATTGAAATTTGCGCGGCTCGTAAAAGTCGCTCAAGAGGTCGGCGCGGAGAAAGTCGCCACAGGGCATTACGCCCGCGTGGAATATAATCAGGCTAATGGAAGATATATACTCCGTAAAGGGCGCGACCTTTCAAAAGACCAGTCCTATTTTTTGTTCGAGATGACGCAGAAACAATTGGCGGCAGCGGTTTTTCCTTTAGGGGATATGACGAAATTGGAAGTTCGTGAATTGGCGAGAGAGTTTGGCATCAACACGGCTGAAAAGCCCGAAAGTCAGGAGATTTGTTTCGTGCCCGATGGCAACTACGCGAGTTTTGTTGAAGACTACGCGAAAAGCGAAATGGGATTGAATGCAGAAAACAGTCCGGCGATGGCTGAGGGTAAGATTGCGACTACTGACGGGCAAGTTATTGGCGAACATGGCGGCTTGCACAAATTCACCATCGGTCAAAGGAAAGGCATCGGCATTGCCGCGCCAGACCCGCTCTACGTTGTGAAAATTGATGTGCCCCTTAATCAACTTATCGTTGGCAGGAAAGACGAATTGATGGGCAAATCGTTAATCGCTAACGGTGTGAATTGGATTTCGATTGCGCCACCGAGTGAGCCTGTGCATGCTAGTGTTCGCATACGCTATCGCTCATTGGAAGCTTCCGCGATGATCACGCCGATAGGCAGCGGGGAAGTGCGCGTTGATTTCTATGAAGGGCAGGCAGCGATTACACCCGGTCAGGCTGCGGTATTTTACGATGGCGATGCAGTCGTAGGCGGCGGCTGGATTAAATAATGAAGAGGTGAAGAGGTGAAAGGGTGAAGAGGTGAGAGACTTCACACTTTCATCCGAGATTGAGGATGATTTTATGAAGAAAAGATTCTTTGGTATTGTGGGATTGACTATGTTAATTGCGCTGTCGCTTGCGCCCTTTGCTTTTGCTCAAGGCAGCGCGGCGGTAGTAAAAGCGCAAGGCTACACCGATAAACAAGGGGTGATTCCGAAGAGTAAGTTTCGCATCGCCATCAAGTTGGATGTCGGTGAAGGCTATCACATCAATGCCCATTTCCCCTCGGAAGAGTTCCTCTTTGCTACGAATGTGAAGTTCGAGCCGCTTGCCGGACTGAAAATCTCCGAGGTGAAGTATCCAAAGCCTAAATTACAGAAGTTTGAGTTTTCAGATAAAGAGCTTGCTGTGCTTGAAGGAGAGGTCTTTGCCTTTGCTGATGTTGAAGCTGAAGAAAGCCTTCAGCTGGGAGCGAAAACCATTCAGGCAACGGTCACCGTGCAAGCTTGTAATGATCGCCTATGCCTTGCGCCTGCTGATTTGAAGATTGAGATTCCTATTCGCTTCATTCCTGCTTCACAGGCAAGTAAGGAAGCAGAGCCAGCATTCTTTAATAAACTTGCCACTATGGAGATTGATGACGGCTCTCTGGTGGCTGCGGCGAACAAAACCGATTCCGCTTCTTCACTGACGCAATTCAAAGGCAATGAAAAATCAAACGACATAGCCGACTCCATTGAAAAATATGGTTTGTTCGTCACGTTGCTTGGAATTTTTTGGGCAGGTGTATTGCTCAATCTTACACCCTGCGTCTATCCGATCATCCCGATCACGATAGGCTTTTTTGCAAATCAAGGTGCGGCGCAAGGCGAAAAGTCTAACTTGAAGCGCACCTTTGCTATGTCTTCACTTTATGTCTTTGGAATGGCGATTACCTATTCTGTGCTTGGCGTGATTGCTTCGCTGACGGGCGGACTTTTCGGCAAGGCTTTGCAAAGTCCACTCGTTCTTATTGGTCTTGCCGTATTGATGCTGGCGCTTTCGCTTTCGATGTTCGGCGTCTACGAATTCAAACTTCCCGATTCGCTTAACCGCCTGGCTAATGGCAGTGGTCAATCAAAGAGCAGTTTTTTCAGCGCCTTGGTTATGGGTTTGACGATGGGCATCGTCGCTGCGCCATGCATAGGGCCTTTCGTGGTTGCGCTATTGGTTTATGTGAGCCAGAAAGGTGACCCCTTTTTCGGTTTCCTATTGTTTTTTGTGCTGGCACTTGGACTCGGCTTTCCGTTCATTTTCCTTGGTGCTTTTTCAGGTTCGCTCAAAGCCTTGCCGCGCTCAGGGATGTGGATGGTGACGGTTCGCAAAGTCTTCGGATTGATTTTAATAGGTATGGCTTTGTACTTCTTAAATCCTCTGATGGGCGAATGGTCGAAGTATGTCTTCATAGCCTTCTTCGCAATCTCCGCCTTGTACTTGCTATTCTTTGAAGCAGGAAAAGCCAAACCTGTACAATTCGCCTGGGTTCTGCGTGCGCTTGGCGTTGGCGCTGCCGTCTTAGCGATCTTCTTCGCAATGCCAAAGAAAGTTGAATCAAGCATTGTATGGCAACCTTTCAGCGAACAAGCGGTTGCCGACGCGGCAAAGCAAGGCAAGGGTGTAATTATTGATACGTATGCGACCTGGTGTATCCCTTGCAAAGAGCTTGATGAATTAACCTTTACGGACGCGAACGTGAAGAAGGAAGCGGAGAAGTTCGTCACCCTCAAGCTCGATTTAACCAGCGATGACCCGGATACGGAAGCAGGGCGCGCAAGAAATAATTTCAAAATTGTAGGTGTTCCGACGATTGTCTTCCTCGATGCAAAAGGCAACGAGATTCCTAACCTGCGTCTGGAAGGTTTCGAGAAACCAGAGAAGTTTTTGGCGCGGATGAAGGGCGTTAGCTCTGCGTCTACGTCATCAGAGATTGCCAAAAACACAGGAAATGAAAAAGCTGTTATGACCGATGCTGTGCCGAGCGGAACATCTGCAACAGGCGGTGCGACTCCACCCACTGAATCAGGCGGTTCTTTTGAACCCGCGCCAGGTGTCGCTTTGAATCTACTAAATGGTGGCAAATTGGATCTGCAATCGCTGAAGGGCAAAGTGGTGCTGGTAGATTTCTGGGCGACCTGGTGTGTGCCTTGTCTTTCGCAAATTCCGATATTCAACGATCTTGCTAAAAATTATAAAGACCAGGGCTTTGTAATGATGGGCATCTCACTCGATGAGCAAGGCGCTGAGGTTGTAAAACCATTCGTGAAAAAACAGAAGATGAACTACACCATAGCCGTAGGCGATGCGACAGTTGCTGAGTTGTTCAAACTGCCTGCCGACACCTCACTGCCTGTAGCATTTTTGATTGATAAGCAAGGACGCATACGATTTACCCACAAAGGCACAAGCCCTAAAGCCAGAGAAGAATTTGAGGCGCAGATCAAACAATTGCTCGGCGAATCGTGACATCTGATAAACCAGCGCGGCAAGCGAAGTCAGTGAACAGCAAATTTGCTATTGTTTTTACCCGAAGTTACACTCTGGTCGAAGATTAATTTTTAGGAGACAAAGAATGGAAGCTATGAAAGCTCGCGAGGACGAGCCTGCGACTTATACCAATCAGGGTACGGTTAAGATTTTCTCAAAGACCATCGAAGTCAAAACCAAAGAGGGCACAGACCTTATCAATTTGACTGACGAAATATGCTCATTCGTTGAAGCAACGAAAGTTGCGGACGGTCATATTCAAGTATCAGTTTTGCACACCACGGCTGGAATATTTATCAATGAATGGCAAGATGCGCTGTTGACAGATATGAAGTCAATCATTGAAAAAGTTGTTCCCCAGGAGGTTTATTATAAACATAATGACCTTGAGTTTTCCGATTGCGACAAGAGCAACGCGCACTCTCATTTGCGAAATATTTTTGTCGGTCATAATCTGACGCTGCCTATTTCTGAAGGCAAAGTCGTTCTTGGCAGGTGGCAGACCATCATCTTCAGCGAATTCGACGGACCCAACCAAAGAAAAGTTTTTCTGCAAGTCTTCGGCATATAATTTGTCAGATACTTATGCAAACCGCACTCTACTTCGCGGCGTTTCTGGTAGTCACTGTGGGAATCGCCCATTCCTATTTGGGAGAGCGCTATATCTTGATTCGCCTATTCCGCCGCGATGATCTGCCTAAACTCTTCGGCAACTCCGAATTTACGATTCGCACCCTTCGGTTCGCCTGGCATGTCACATCTGTGGCTTGGTGGGGATACGCAGTAATTCTCGTTTTGCTGGCGCACCCC
>JANMSG010001177.1:0-4605 GCA_031389065.1 Acidobacteriota bacterium
ATTTGCACAATATTTTCATCCCTTTTTTCACGACGAAATCCAGAGGCTATGGCATAGGGTTAGCCATCGTGCAAAAGATAGTCGTTGCACACGGCGGCGATGTGGTTGTGGAACGTAGCGATTCGACAGGCACAGTCTTTCATTGCCGCCTTCCTTTACACCCTTCGCCTCTAACAACATAAGGCTGTAATATCTCAGGCTTGATGAAAAACAGATCAGAACTCGGAGAAGTCAAGCCTTTAACTTAGCCAATTTTCGGCATATCTAATATGGCCACTTCCAGTCACGAATTTCCGGCAAATCATCCCCATACCGACAAATATACTGCTTATGTTCAAGCAGCTTCTCACTCATCTCTTGCCTGATGTGTGAAGCTTTATCTCCCAGCTTTGGGACCCGATCAATTACATCTACGACCAGATGAAAGCGGTCTATGTCATTTAACACAGTCATATCAAACGGTGTGGTAGTCGTGCCCTCCTCTTTATAGCCACGGACATGGAGGTTCTCGTGATTCGTCCGCCGATACGTCAATCGGTGAATCAACCAGGGGTATCCATGAAAGGCAAAGATAATCGGCTTGTCCATTGTAAAGAGAGAATCAAATTCTTCGTCCGACAAACCATGAGAATGTTCCGTCACGGGTTGAAGACTCATTAAATCAACAACATTGATGACACGAATTTTCAAATCAGGAAAGCGCTGGCGTAATATATCCACGGCGGCGAGGGTTTCGAGTGTCGGGACGTCACCGGCGCAAGCCATTACTACATCCGGCTCCCCACCATCATCGTTGCTCGCCCATTCCCATATTCCTATGCCCTTTGTGCAATGCTTGATTGCTTCATCCATCTCGAGCCATTGGAGAGCAGGTTGTTTGCCAGCGACGATGACGTTTACATAGTGGCGACTCCGTAAACAATGATCGGTCACCGAAAGCAAAGTGTTGGCATCGGGTGGAAGATACACCCGAACGATCTCGGATTTCTTGTTAATGACATGATCTATAAAGCCCGGATCCTGGTGGCTGAAGCCATTGTGATCTTGCCGCCAGACATGGGAAGTCAGTAAATAATTGAGCGATGCAATTGGTTGCCGCCAGGGTATATGTCTTGTCGTCTTCAACCACTTCGCGTGTTGATTGAACATTGAATCAATGATGTGTATGAAGGCTTCGTAACAAGAGAAAATGCCATGTCGTCCAGTCAGCAGATAACCTTCCAGCCACCCTTGACACATATGCTCGCTCAAGACTTCCATCACGCGCCCGTCCGGCGAAATATGATCATCGGTCGGCAAAATTTCACCAGTGAAAACTCTGTCGGTTACTTCAAAAAGAGCATTCAGTCGGTTTGAGGCGGTTTCGTCCGGTCCCATCACACGAAAATTACGGCTGTCCTCATTGAGTTTCATCACCTCGCTCAGGAACCGTCCCATTACTCGCGTAGCTCCTTCCTCAAGGGTTCCTGGCTTTGCGAAGGCAACCGCGAAATCACGAAAATCTGGCATCTGCAAATCTTTGAGCAACAGACCGCCATTGGCATGAGGATTGTCTCCCATGCGACGCTTCCCCTTGGGTGCCAATTCTGCTAGTTCAGGAAGCAACTTTCCTCCCTCATCGAATAGTTGTTCGGGCTTATAACTGAGCATCCACTCTTCAAGAATCTTCAAATGCTCTGGCTTCGATGCCAGTTCTGCAAGTGGTACCTGATGCGAGCGGAAGGTATTTTCAGTCTTTAACCCATCCACAATCTTTGGCCCTGTCCAGCCCTTTGGTGATCGCAAAATAATCATAGGCCACTGCGGCCGCAGCGAGAATCCATTTTGGCGAGCCTCTTTCTGAATCGCCTGAATTTCAGCGATCACTACATCCAAAGTTGCCGCCATCTGTTGATGCATGGTTTCAGGATCGTCACCTTCAACAAAAAAGGGGGTGTATCCGTAGCCGACGAACAGGCTTCTTAATTCTTCCTTGCTGACTCGCGCTAAAACCGTCGGGTTGGCTATCTTGTAGCCATTCAAATGCAAAATAGGCAAGACAGCGCCATCATGAACAGGGTTCAAAAATTTGTTAGAGTGCCAACTGGCAGCTAAAGGACCTGTTTCAGCCTCTCCATCACCAATGACGCAAGCCGCCAACAAATCAGGATTGTCAAAAACTGCGCCATAAGCGTGTACCAGCGCATATCCCAGTTCACCTCCTTCGTGGATTGAGCCGGGTGTCTCAGGCGCAACATGACTTGGGATGCCGCCTGGAAATGAGAACTGTGTGAACAACTTCTTTAATCCCTCAACGTCTTCTGAGATGTTGGGATAAACCTCACTGTATGTTCCTTCAAGGTACGTGTTGGCCACTAGACCTGGCCCTCCGTGCCCGGGCCCTGCAATGTAGATCACATTTAAATCATGCGCCTTAATCAAACGGTTGAGATGTACATAAATAAAGTTTAGCCCAGGCGTAGTGCCCCAGTGACCCAAAAGCCTGGGTTTGACATGCTCTAGTTTAAGAGGTTCGCGCAACAGCGGATTGTCATACAGATAGATCTGCCCTACGGAAAGATAATTCGCCGCGCGCCAATAGGCGTGCATCCTCCTAACTTCTTCCACAGCTAAGGGTTGGGTTGCTTTTGTTATAACGTCAGACATCTTTCATCACATCCTTAATTCTTTAGATTTTCTTTATTCTCAGTCTCTGAGGCAATAATGGTTCTATACTAAGATAAATGTAAAAGCAATTATGGAAAAATAACTACAAGTTGAATATTTTCGTAACACCTTTAAGACACAATTCCTTACTGTTGCCTCATGACTTCATCGAAAATCAATTAAATTGCTTTTTTTGCTCCCTGTTTTGGAATTGGCAGCAGAATTGCTTGAGTACGGATGTCCCAGAGCTATATCCGGGATTTCGATGGAGGTTGAAGTGAAAATAAAATGTCAGCCAATTCAACTCAAGGACAATGATAAGGGCCTGGGGCTTATGGAAGTCATTGTAGGCATTTTGGCTACAGCAATTATAGGCTTCATTGCCCTTCACCTCGTCAACTTAGGCTTTGCAATGTACAAGTTAAGTTCTGGTGCAAAAGATATAGCGCATAAATTAGAGAAAGCAAAAGATCTTGCCATCAGCCAGAACAAAGAAATTAGTGTCCTCTTTGACTCGAAAGAGAACCAATATGGCATAGACCGAAACGGCAATGGAAGATTAGAAAGCGCGGAATATGAGGAAATGCCTGAGGGAGTTAGCCTTTCTCAAGACGGACAAATTATTTTTTCGCGTACAGGAAAGCCTACAAAAGATTCTAGAGAACCAAACATTGTTATCCGAAATAACAGAGACTCTAAGAGAGTGAGCGTCTCCTCTCTTGGTGCCGTAGAGATTGAGTAGTCTGTCGCTAGACGAATAGGCAGAGTTGACCCTCTGTCTTAGCAGGCGTGGCGTAGTGAAAGTATCTAAGCAGTGAGCTTTCGAAACAGCTTGAGATTCTCGAGTGTTGCTTGAGTTCTCTGTTCCCCGGTTCTAAAGATACTTCCGCTGCCACACGCCTGCATTTTTTTTCGTGTGACTTTTCTTTACCTTCATCGTTGAATCCATCTGAGGCTCAAAAGCCATCGCTTAAAGAATCAAACATTAAATGCGCCAAAACATATTCACAATGCAGTTACATCGCCCCAAATTGATTGGTAAAATATTGGCATGCCGTGCATAATGTGTGGTTTGAATGTTTCCCTAATTTTCTACATATACTTTTAATTCAGGAGATTCATAATGGCTGAAGACAAATTGATAAAGAGTGGTCAGTTTACATTCACTCGCCTCTTATTCCTGGCTGGCAGTGGAGCATTGATTTTTGGATTTGTTTATCTAGGCGGCAATTTCCTTAAAATAGGATACCTCTTGCTCACTGCACTCATCTGCTTATTACTTTACCTGGTGGCTGTTGATTATGGAGTCAACATGGACACAATTGATACCTCTGCAAAATCGCCATCATTGCCGCTGGAATCGGCTCTGGCAACTGCAACAGTTAGCGAAGAAATAAAAGTGAAGAAAAGAAGCGTCAAGTCTGTTAAGAGAAGACGGTAAAAGCAAATACTATTTTCAGTCCTCAAGGTTGACCAATCGCATCTGAACTCATCTCTCTGTTTTGTTTTTGTTGCTTGGCGCTCTGTCTGAAAATTGAATGATCTGTTAATTGCTCGATAAGCAAACCACCTGCCTCAGACTAGTAAAGTCTTACGATCATTAATAGACAATCCATTGCCTGTATGCGAAATCTCGCGCCGGAATTGCTTGAGGAAATTTCAGCCTTGCGACAGGTAATTAAACGGTTCGAAAAAAGAGACTTGAGATTTGAGAAAGCTCAGTATGATGGCGATGAAAGATAAATAATCAACTTTGAATGGCTTGACATTGATGCTCTCAGGTATAGACTAGATTCTTAAAGAGCGGACAATCCCTTACTCCGCTAAAGCATTTTTCTTTACAAACAGGTGAGTGCCAATGCAAGTAAGAGACACAACAATCGCCTACGTCGCAAAACCTGCTATAACCACAAACGAGCTGACACTCGATGAATTGGCATCCTACATAAACAATCTCCA
>JANMSG010001179.1:0-14324 GCA_031389065.1 Acidobacteriota bacterium
CGGATTCGAGGGCGGCACATCGTTGAAGCGCTGTGAGGCCGGCGTGGGCGGAATATAGCCGGGGTCATGCAGGGCGCGGATGATGAAGGCTGCCATCTGATCGCGCAGCACGGGATCGGCCGGACAGTAATTGTTTCCTCCACATCCAAGGGTGATCTGCAGCACTGCCATACGATCTATGAAGGCATAGAAGGGGTTTGACGGCGGTACATCCAGGAAGCGCTGCGAGCCAGGTGTTGGCGGATTGAATTCGCCTTTAGCTCTCAGGATGAAGGCTGCCATCTGCTCGCGTGTGACCACTGCATCAGGGCAGTAATTGCCGCCGCCGCAGCCAAGCGTCACGCCACGCGCCGAGAGTTTGCCGATTTCGTTGTAGAAGGGATGACCTACCGGCACGTCAAGGAAGGTAGCGCCCTGAAGAACAGTGAAGGTCAAGCCTGCAATCGTGATTGTTCCTGAGCGCGGAGTGTTGGCGGGATTATTATCAACCGTGTATGTGACCGTGCCGTTACCATTGCCCGAATTGCCTGAGGTTACGACTATCCAGGAGGTATTGCTGATCGCTTGCCAGGCACACCCGGCTACAGCCGTGACATTGACGCTGCCCATCCCCGCCGATGGGTTAAAAGAAGCATCAGTCGCAGAGAGCGAGTACGTGCAGTTACCTGAACCTGAAGATATCGTGCATGGCGAAAATTCAGAGGTATTGGTCGGGATTGTCGTGCTTGTCGCGGTCGCCGTAACGGCGCTGCCGTTCGGTATAGATGTTGCGAAGGTTGAGTTAAAACTTGCATTGCCGCTGCCATCCGTTGTTACATTCGTAAAGCCTACGAATGTTTGACCTTCTCCGTTGCCCGACGGATCGCAAGAGGCGCTGTAGAAAAATTCCACTCGGAATGTTGTGCCTGCACTGCTGTTAAGAGATCCTTGAATGGTTACACCGCCAGCCCCGCTGCTTGCAGATGTGAGAATGGGAAAGTTCTGTAAGCCGTTTGCCCCAAAATCGCCATCCCCCGCATCATTCGGCGTTATGCCGCTGGCAGGATCGGCGCTGGCGAAAAGGTTAATCCCAAGACGATCATTTGAAAATATGGAATTGCCTTGAATGGAATTTCCTGAGGCGCTCGTGTCTATAAAAATTCCGTTGGATCTATTAAAGGCAATCCGATTGCCTTCCCCCGCAGCCGTTCCGCCGATGTGGTTGTTGATGGCAGAAAAGGCAATCCGTATGCCGTTAAAATCGTTCGGCAGCAGCGTGACGCCATCGCCTTTTATGCCTATGAAGTTGCCACGCACAACATTGCTGCTCGCGCCATTGTTTAATCTCACGCCTTCGCTGTTGCCCGATATGATGTTGCGTTCCCCTGAGCTGCTTCCGCCAAGGAAATTACTTGCGCCTTCAAAAATATCAATACCCGCAAATTGATTGCCTACATCAGTGAGGCGGCTGGAATCTGTTCCTATGGAATTTCCTATAATGAGGTTACCCGTAGCAGAGTTATCAATGATTTGAATCCCGTTTGAGTTGCCTGAAATTACATTGCCGGCTCCGGGCGTTGCGCCGCCGATGAAGTTATTTGGAGCAGCATTGATGCTAATTCCATTGCTTGAATTCGTAATCGCGAAAGTGCCACCTGCATTTGTGCCGATGAAATTCCCCAGCACTTGATTTGCCGTCGCACCCAAATTGAGCAGCAACACGCCACTACCCAGATTGCCCGATATAATATTGCGATCAGCCGCTACAGTTCCGCCTATAATATTTGAAGCGCTACTGATGAGTATGCCGTTTTCGCCGTTGCCGATCCCAACACCGCCTGCACTGCCCGCAGCGTTTGTCCCTATGTAGTTTCCAACAACGGTGTTGCTGCTGCCCTGTATAGATATGCCTTGCAGCGCGAAGCGATTGATCACCAGCCCGCGAATGATGGAGTTGCTGGCGTTTATAAGCAAACCATTTGCATTTTCGCCGCTACCCGCGCCGTTTAATTCAATGAGCGGCGTTCCCGCAAATCCTGACTGCGAAGTGCCGTCTATCGTCACTGTGCCACTGATTGAGGGCAATGCGGAAGTCAGATTGATGGTTTGCGCCCCCGAACCGATTGCAAAATTGATGACATCCGCTCCGGCGTTCGCGTTGGCTGCATTGATCGCTTCTCGCAGTGTGCAATCACCAGCGGTGCAAGCTAAGTCGTCGTGATCGTCTGCTGAGTTGACGAGAAAAATCGTAGCAGGTGTCGTCGGCATCGTCAGAATGTTACCCGCAGTTTCATTCCTGACATCAGCATGAGTTGGAATCAATGTGGCTGCCTGTGCAATGACAAAAAGAACGGTACAGATAGATAAAAGATATAAAAGACTGATTCGTTGCATTTTTACTTCCCCTTAACGAAAAACTTCAGAAATAGGCTAATTCAACTGCGGCTATCTTAGTCAGCCCAACCCCAGAGGTCAAGAAGGTCTAGGGGGGCTTGCAAGTCTGGGGAGTCTTGCAAATTTTCACAGCAACGCCCGGCATTGAAGATTTGCCCACCAGTTCATCAACAATTATTTATGGTTCAGGCATCAAAAATCGAGTAGATTTACTGGGAAGACGGCTTAGACTTTCTGAACTTCCTAGACTCCAAAGATTCGCTGGAGTAGACTGAACCGGAGCGTCGAAAGGTCTTGAGGTTGCCCATTCATGAAGAATTTTTTTTCAAAACCTTTATATCTGGGACGCCTATTTGGCATTCCGATTCGCGCCCATTATAGCTGGCTTCCGGTCTTTCCTTTTTACGCCTGGGTGATCGCTTCCAGTCTCCTGCCACGCGAAACGCCAGGGTATCCGGCGTCTGAATATTGGCTTTTCGGCATCATTACCACCTTTTTGTTATTCTTGTCTGTGCTCTTTCATGAGCTGGCGCATTCGCTGATGGCACGCGCTGAAGGCTTAGGGACAGGCAGCATCACGCTCTACATTTTCGGCGGTCTGGCTTCGCTCGAAGGGCAACCTGCGACGCCTGCGGCGGAATTCAAAATCGCTATTGTCGGTCCCGCCGCAAATTTTTTGATGGGGGCTATCTTTTTTCTCGCCGCCGAAGCTATGCCACAAAACGCTAAAGTCGCAGAACAGGCATTTCGCCATCTGGGTCTGGTCAATTGGTTCCTGGCGGTCTTTAACATTCTGCCCGGCTTACCGCTTGACGGGGGACGTGTGTTGCGCGCTGTGGTCTGGCGATTCAATAAAAATTTTCGCGCCGCAACTCAGGTAGCAGCGCGTGCAGGCTTCGTCATCGCGGTCACACTTGTCGTCTACGGTCTCTACTTTTTTGCCGCCGTAGATAAAGTCATAGGACTTTCAAGCGCCTCTCTGGGCGTCATGATCGCCTTGATGCTGGGCATCTCGGAAGGGCGAAACTATGGCATATGGCGCGTCAAACACGGCACCATTGAAGACCTGATGAACCGCGATGTGGTGTTGATTTCGCCCGATATGAAAGTCGCGGACTTCATCAACAAAGTATTAACTAACAACCGCGACACAGGCTTTGCCGTAGCCCAAGACAAACGCTTGCACGGAATGTTGATGCTCGAAGATTTGAAATCGGTACCGCGCGAAGATTGGCCGCGCCTGGAAGCCAAAGATTGTATGCGCCCGGTTGATAATTCCATGTTCATCAGCGCAAGACTCACAGTGCTGCAAGCGCAGACCTTATTAGCAAACAACAAAGCGGGCCGCGCAATCGTACTCGATACCAACGGAATGATCATCGGTCACGTTACCTTGAGCGATATTAGAAAAGTTCAAGATGTCGTTAAAAATTAGAGAACCTGCCGCTTGGCTTGCACTTGACTCTACAACACCCCTGATTCATTTGCTTGCGCCTGGACTTGAAGCGGCGAGACTTGATAACGTAGCAAGCTGACACGACGGTGGTGGCCCTTAGTAGAGGTCAAGCGCCTGATGAAAGCGGCGCGGCGTACGCCCGTCATTGGGGTTGACAGCACGGTCATCTTGCACACATTCAAGAAAGTGAAAAATAGATTATGAAAAAAGCGGATGTTCTGAATCGTCTCATTGAAATCGGCATAATTCCTGTGGTGCGCGCTTCGTCTGGCGCAGAGGCTTTGCAAGCGATTGCGGCAATCAAAGCGGGCGGCGTTTCGGTCGTTGAAATAACCATGACCGTGCCAGGTGCGATTGAAGTCATCAAAGAAGTCGTCAACAAAGAGGGAGCAGAGGTTTTAGTTGGCGCGGGAACCGTGCTTGATGCAGAGACGGCGCGAGCCTGCATTCTTGCCGGCGCAGAGTTTATTGTCAGCCCGGCGCTCAATTTCGATACCATCGCCATGTGTCGTCGCTACAGTAAAGCGATTATGCCGGGCGCGCTGACCCCGACAGAGGTTTTAGCGGCTTGGCAAGCGGGCGCGGATTTCGTAAAAGTCTTTCCTTGCGACAGCCTGGGCGGGGCAAAATATTTGAAATCGCTCAAAGCCCCTCTGCCGCAGATTGATCTGGTACCGACGGGCGGCGTATCGTTGCAAACCGCCGCAGATTTCATCAAAGCCGGAGCGAGCGCGCTTGGCGTTGGCTCTGACCTTGTAGATTTGAAAGCCCTGCGTGAAGGACAAGCAAACGTGCTTACGGAACGCGCCCATCAGTACATAGAAATTGTCAGAGAAGCGCGCAAGACTTTGTAATTCGCTAAACGACAATTCCTCAACACGCCCTTAGGCTTTCAGGCGGTGCTCCGAACCTTACAAATAATTTTTACTTTGAAGAGGCTTCCGGCGTTGGCGCTTTTGCCTTTAAGTAGGTATCGAACCAACCAAGCACAGTGTTGTACCAAAGCTCTGAATTTTGCGGCTTCAAAATCCAATGTCCTTCATCAGGATAATACAACAACCTTGACGGTACATTTTGCGCTTGCAGCGCGGTAAATAGTTGTAAGCCTTCTGTGACAGGTACACGGTAATCCAACTCGCCGTGAACCACAAGCGTCGGTGTTTTGAAATTCGCGGCGAATTTGTGCGGCGACCATTTGTCGTACATCGCAGGGTTGGTCCAGGGCTTGCCTTTGAATTCCCAATCGGTAAACCACAACTCTTCGGTCGCGCCGTACATACTCGTCAGGTTATAAACGCCAGCGTGTGAAACCAGGGCTTTGAACTTTACTCGCGGGTCGTCGTTATGACCTAAAATCCAATTGACCATATAACCGCCGTAACTGCCGCCCGCTGCGCCGATGCGCTCTTTATCTATGTACTGGGCAGAAGCAGTCTGAACCACACCGTTTATGATGTCCGTGTAAACCTTGCCGCCCCAGTCGCCCGATATTTCATCTGTGAAGATTTGCCCATAGCCTGTCGAGCCTCGCGGATTTGGCATAAAGACAACGTAGCCCGCAGCGGCGAAGACCTGCGGATTCCAACGATAACTCCAGGCATCGTTCCAAGCGCCTTGCGGGCCGCCGTGAATCAAAACCACCAGCGGATATTTTTTCGACGGGTCGAAATTCGCAGGTTTGACTACAAAACCATGAATTTTAGAGCCGCCTGCGCCCTCCCAGGTGATCTCTTCGGCAGCGCGCAACCCGAACGTCTCCATCACCGCATCGTTGGTCGAAGTGATTGCTTTTACATTGCTGCCATCGGAATTGGCGCGATAAATTTCCACAGGGCGTGTAGCCGAGTTGCGCGTGAAGATGAAAGTGTTGCCGTTGGCGGAGACTTTTAAATCGTCGTTGACTCCGTCGTTGAAGAGTTTTTTGATGGAAACGCCGGTCAAAGATATTTCGTAAACGGGCTGTCGTCCGCGCTCCAGTACCAGGACATAAACCTTTTTATTGTCTGGTGAAAAAGTGAAGCCTTCGACGTTATTATCAATTTGATTGCTGATGATGCGGCTTTGATTTGTCTGTCTATCGTAGAACATTAAACGCCAGCGGTCTGCTTCAAAGCCTGCCTTCGCTTGCGAACGATAAGCGATGTAGCGGCCATCGGGAGAATACTGCGGCGACAGGTCTGCGCCTTTATTATCGCCGGTGATGCGTTTAGCTTCGCCGCCTTCAACCGCAACGATGAACAGATCGCTGTTGGTCGAAAACGCTTCGTCTTTGTCGGTGTTTCGCGCAAAGACGAATTCTTTCGAGTCCGGCGAAAAAGCGTAATCCGTGGGACCGCCCAAACTAAACGGCGGCGCGTCAAAATCGCCCGGCGTCATATCACGCGAAGCGCCGCCTTCGCTTGAGACGATGAAGAGGTGCGAGCGTTTCCCTTCTTTCCAGGATGTCCAGTGGCGAAAGAGCAGGCGGTCAGCGATCTTGGCTTTCACTTTGCTTGCCGAAGCTTGTTCGTCGCGCTTGCGGTTGCAGTCGTCATCGGCGCATTCCGGATAGACTTCCGAAGTGAAGGCAAGCATCTTTCCGTCGGGCGACCACAGGGGATTGTCTGCGCCCATCGCCACGTTGGAAATTTTCTTTGCGGTGCCACCGTTCACATCCATCGTCCAAATTTGCGGCACGCCGTCAGGCGCTGAAATGAAGGCGAGTCTGGTTCCATCCGGCGACCAGCGCGGCTGGCTCGATGAGACTTTCTCTTTGGTGAGTTGGCGCACCTCGCCGCCAATCGTCGCGACCAGATATATTTGCGTGGCGCGACGATTGGCAACTTTGTCAGTGTCGGCGATGGTATAAGCGACCCACAACCCGTCTGGCGAAAGCTGCGGGTCGCCAACTCTGCGAAGCTGGATCAGATCGTTAATGGTGAGAGGTTTTTGCGAAGGTTTTTGATCTTGCGCGAGTAGAGAAGAAATTGCGAACAGGATAATCAAACTCGAGGCAATAAAGCGCTTCATGAAAATCTCCTTGAAAACAAAACAAATTCAGTTGTGAGGCGGAACCAGAATCAGAGTTTTAGCATAAGCCAAGCTTTCTATAAAGGCGGCGCGTACGTTAAAATGACGCGCTACGCTTTCACACGTGGAAGCGCTGGAAAAATTCATTCCAAATAGAGGAGAAATATTCATGAGCGACAAAACAGAAATCACTTTTATCAATAACGGTCCGATTCGTGTCACCGGTGAGAATCTTTCGATTAAAGATTCAGAAGGCAAAGAATTCGGACTTGGCGGGCGTACCACTATTTCGCTTTGCCGATGCGGCTACGCAGCCAACAAACCTTTTTGCGATGGCTCACACGGACGTCAAGGTTTTCAATCCGTCGTAGAAGCGCGTGATTTGCCACCGAAACCACAAGTCTAGTTTAAAGGACTGAGGACTGAGGACTGAGGACTGAGTGTTAAAAGTATGAAGGCAGAACATACGAACGATGAAGTTATTTTGCACTCTCTTATTTCTCATTCAAACTTCATAACTTCATCGTTTCTTAATTCACTCAGTCCTCAGTCCTTGTGAAAGAGGTATTGATGAAAACAGTAAGAATTGCAAACGGACAAGGCTTCTGGGGCGACTCGGTCCAAGCTCCGATTGAGCAAGTGCGACGCGGGCAGATTGATTACCTGGGGCTTGATTACCTTGCCGAAGTCACCATGTCCATCATGCAGAAGCAACGCGCCAAAGACCCGCGCTCGGGCTATGCGCGTGATTTTGTTTCGATGATTGAAGAGGTTTTGCCTGACCTTGTCGAGCGTAACATCAAAGTTGTGGCAAACGCCGGCGGCGTCAACTGTGAAGCTTGTCGCGATGCGGTTGTTGAAGTCGCTCGCAAATCCGGTTTTCAAGGACGTGTTCGCATAGGCATCGTTGCTGGTGACGACCTCATGAGCAAACTTGATGATTACATCAGTCGCGGCGTTGAGTTGAAGAATATGGAGACCGGCGAACCGCTCTCTTCGATTCGCTCTCGCGTGCAAAGCGCCAATGTTTATCTGGGCGGGATGTCTGTCGCTAAAGCTTTAGACAAAGGCGCGCAGATTGTCATCGCCGGACGAGTGACGGATACAGGCCTTGCGCTGGGTCCTATGATTCATGAATTCAAATGGGCTGCCGATGATTGGAACAATCTGGCAACCGGAACCATCGCCGGTCACACCGTTGAATGCGGCGCGCAATGCACGGGCGGCAACTGTCAATACGATTGGCAAACCATTCCTAATGTGGCGGACATCGGCTACCCGATAATTGAAACGACAGGAGACGGTTCATTTGTGATAACCAAGCACGAAGGAACTGGCGGGCGCATCACCATTCAGTCCATCAAAGAACAATTGCTTTACGAAATGGGCGATCCGAAAGAATACATCACGCCCGATTGCATTGCCGATTTCACGACCGTAAAGCTGGAAGCGGATGGCGAGAATCGCGTGCGTTTTTCAGGTATCAAAGGTCGTCCCGCAACCGATATGTTTAAGGTCAGCATCAGCTATTCTGCCGGATGGAAAGCCGTCGGCACCTTGGTTTATGCGTGGCCGGATGCCTATCAGAAAGCTCAGGCGGCTGATCGTGTTTTACGAGAACGGCTCGATAGACTGGGTTTGAAATTCGACACGGTGATGACAGAGTTCGTCGGTGTCAATGCCTGTCACGGCCCACTTTCTGGCGAGCCTGTGTCGGACATTCCCGAAGTGCAATTGCGTATCGGCGTGCGCAGCGAAAACAAAGCGGCCGTCGAGCGCTTCACGCGAGAGATTGCGCCGTTGGTGTTAAACGGCCCGCCGAGCGTCACGGGTTTTGCAGGTGGTCGTCCAAAAGTTGAAGAGATCATCGCTTACTGGCCCGCCCTGATTCCGAAAATCGAAGTCGCACCGGAAGTTTCTGTAATCGAGGCATAACTAAGAGCGGGAGAAAGGGAGAGAGGGAGAGAGGGAGAACTTTGATGCTCCCCCTCTCCTTGTCTCCCGCTCTCCCCCTCTTCCGGGGAGGATATGGTAAAAATTAAATTGGTACACCTGGCGCACGCGCGTTCGGGTGATAAAGGCGACACGGCAAACATTGGGTTGATTGCCTTCAAATCGAAATTCTATCCGATACTACTTGAGCAAGTGACCGCAGAGCGCGTCAAAGAACATTTCAAAGGCATCTGTTTTGGCGAAGTCGAACGCTTTGAAGTGCCGAACCTGGAAGCCTTGAATTTTCTTTTGCACAACAGCCTTGATGGCGGCGGCACGATCTCTTTGAAGACCGACGCGCAAGGCAAAACCTACAGCTCGGCTTTGTTACGTATGGAAATTGAGGTTGACGAGGCGATAGCAAAATTGGCGCTCGCCTAATGGGTGTTAGATTGCTTCGTGGTAACAATCAAGTTAGGTTATGTTTATGACTGATCAACCGATAGCTCTTGAGGCTTATGAAACTTTAGCTATGGCTTACGCGGCAGCCATTGATACCAAACCGCATAACGCATACTACGAACGCCCTGCTACGTTGTCGCTGATGCCGGAGGTGAAAGGCAAAAGAGTTTTCGACGCGGGCTGCGGTCC
This sequence comes from Acidobacteriota bacterium, assembly GCA_031389065.1. Taxonomy (GTDB): domain Bacteria; phylum Acidobacteriota; class Blastocatellia; order UBA7656; family UBA7656; genus JACQDB01. The sequence goes on from JANMSG010001179.1 coordinate 9,422, forward strand.
CGGCGTTTATTCCGAATGGCTGATTGAACGTGGGGCTGAGATTGTCGCCGTTGATGCTAGTCCGAAGATGATTGAATTGGCAAAGCAAAGGCTTGGCTCAACAATAGATGTTCGCCAGGCGGACTTGAGCAAGCCGCTCACTTTTCTGCACGATTCGTCTTTTGATATTGTGCTGTGTCCACTCGTTCTGGAATACATCGAAGATTGGCACAGCACATTTGCAGAGTTTTACAGAGTCTTGCGTCCCGGCGGTCACTTTGTTTTTTCCGTTACTCATCCATTCTTCGATTACCTTTACTTCAAATCAAGCAATTACTTTGAAACGGAGTTAGTCGGCGGCGAGTGGCGAGGCTTCAGTCCGGTTCGCGTTTATATGCCAAGTTTTCGCCGTTCTCTCGGGGCCACACTTAGCCCGCTCGTTGAAGCTGGCTTCTGTTTAGAAAGAATCCTTGAGCCGAAGCCGACCGATGCGTTCAAAAAAGCAGACCCCAAAGATTATGAGGAATTATCACGGCAACCGTGCTTCCTGTGTATGCGAGCGAGAAAGTGAAAGGCGCAATCTAACCTGTCATTGGAGGTGAGGGCGAAACTTGCGGGATGGATAATTCCAGTGGTGGTTCGGCGCGGTTAACTCTGTGGTAGGGAGAAGGGATTACTATGAACTTTGAAGAAGTGATGAAACAGCTTGAAGGTTTTGGCAGTGAACAGACGCGCAAGACCTACGGGCGACACGGCGTCAAGAACGAGATGTTCGGCGTCAGCTTTGCCCATCTGGGTGCCTTGACGAAAAAGATAAAAAGCAATCACGAACTGGCGCTCAAGCTTTGGGCAACTGGCAATCACGATGCGCAAATTCTGGCAACCATGATTGCCGATACGCAATTGATGAATGCGACTTTACTTGAAGAGTGGGCGAAAAGCTTGAGCAATTACCCGATGGCGGATGCGTTTGCGAAACTGGCTGCCCAGACGCCTCTTGCGCAAAAGAAGTTTGAAAAATGGATGAATGCAAAAAATGAATGGCTGAGCTACGCCGGTTGGCTGATGCTGGCGCAATCTGTAAAAAATCAGGAATTGCCCGACGCCTATTTTGAAAATCATCTTGCAACCATCGAGCGCGACATTCAGGTGCGCCAAAACCGCGTCAAACATGCCATGAACATGGCTTTGATTGCCATTGGAACACGCAACGATAAATTACAAAAACAAGCGCTGGCCGTGGCAAAGAGAATTGGCAAAGTCGTCGTTGATCACGGCGACACCAGTTGCAAAACGCCCGAGGCCGCCGATTATATTCTGAAAGTCACTGAGCACAGAAAAAAGCGCGTTGCGAAAGTTTAGCGCTTACCGAACACAGTAATAAACTGGTGAAGGAGAGTATGGACAGCCCTTCAGTTTCCAAATCTGAATGGACCCTGACAGAGGAATCTTTCGCCAGATTTCTGGCTTGCCTGGCCCCTGACGCAGAGCTTGCAGGGAAACTATACGAAAAACTTCATCTGGCGCTGGTGAAATTCTTTGACTGGCAAGGCGCGCATTTCCCCGAAGAGTGTGCCGATGAAACGCTCAATCGCGTTGCCCGAAAGCTGGCTTCCGGTGAACCGATCCGCGACATAACCTTGTACTGTCACGGGGTTGCCCGTCTGGTCTTACTGGAAACCTTAAGACATCCCGACCATAAAAAAGTCGCCCTTGATGAAGCGCTCTCCATGGCTGCGCCGAATTCGGAGCCTGAAGAAATTGACAGCCGGCGTCAATGTTTTCAAGACTGCTTGCGCAAACTGCCAGCGGCAAATCAAGAGTTAATCCTCGCTTACTACAGGGAAGAAAAACGCCACAAGATTGACAATCGTCAGGCCTTGGCGGATACGCTCGGTATCCCGCTCAATGCGCTACGCAGCCGTGCGCAAAGAGTGCGCAACAAGTTGGAAGAATGCGTCAACCGTTGTCTGAAAGGGAAAGGGCAGCGTTGAGGAGAAAACCTTGAGGAAGAAAATTCTGCCGACATGGATACGGGAATTTTGACAGTAAGAAGTAGAGGGGAAATATTCATAGGCCTTAGGCTTCAATACCGTGATGGCGCTTGAGCGAATAGATGATGGAAACCGACATTCAAGAAAAAATCATATTCCGCTATTTACTCGGAGACCTGCCGGAAGCAGAGCAGCTCGCCTTAGAGCAGGAATTTTTTGCTGAAGGGGGAAAGCTCGAGCAAATCTGGGCGCTTGAAAACCAACTCCTTGATCGCTATGTGCGCGGTGGACTCACACCGCTAGAGAGAAATTTATTTGAAATAAATTATCTGGCTTCCCCTGTGCATCGCCAGCGCCTCGCCTTCGCCGAAACTCTGGTTCAAGCCGCAGATTCGGGGAAAGACGAGCGCGCAGGGGATTTTGAAAAGCCGCATTCGGTAACCTGGTGGACAGCGTTTTTAGGCTCGTTTCGAGGAAACCTTGTGCAAGGGGGGCTGGCTGCGGCCCTGCTGTTACTGGTAGCGGGCGGCTTCTGGCTGTTCACAGAAAGCGCGCGTTTGCGCGAGCAACTCAATCAACTGAAAGATGAAAGGGCCTCTGAACAACGACGTACGCAGGAACTCGAAACAGAGATTGCCAAGGAGCGCGAAAAACGTGACAGGCTGGCCGCTGAACTGGAGAGTTTGCGCCAAAAGCAATCGGAATTTCTCAACCAACCAGCTCTGCAAACGCCGTCAAATCAAGTTGAACATCATTCTGTGGCTTCATTTTTTCTCTCCCCGCTGAATCTGCGTAGCGAGGGAGAAACGCAGCAGTTGAAAATCCCCAAAGAGACAACCGAGGTTCGTTTACAGATGAAGATTCAAGAGCCGGAGGCGCGAAACTTCCGGGTTAGTCTGCGAACTGTTGAAGGGGCGGTAGTCTGGAGCGGCAGCGCAGGCTTTGCTCGCGCCCCGGAGAACAGGGGCACCACCATCGCGGTTCGAATTCCGGTCAATAAATTCTCTGTCAATGAGTATATTCTGACGCTTTCTGCTCAGAATGGCGCAAGCCAGTCGCAAGAAATTGCTCGCTATTTCTTCCGAGTCATCAAACCCTAAAGCCCAGCCCAAACGGCAAAGCGGAGGCTGAATCGGTAGCGCAAACCCGCACCGATCCGGCTTTTTTATCGGCCACAAAAATTTTGCGACATGTTTCCAATTTTCCCTTCACTATTTTATGGAAGCAGCAATTCTGCGTGAAGTCTTGCTGACCGAGCGACTATCCGCAGAATCGTCAGAAGGCGAAATGGCTGTCACCTGCCAAGCACTTTGCCAGGGAACAGTCTGTTTGAAAGAGAGTTCGCCAGTGGGAAAACTGCAACCCAGGCGACAGCCTTGATCAGATTCAACCAATTCCATTTCAAGAAAAGAGGTGAATGATGAAGAGAATATATAGGTTTGCTTCGATGGTCATCATATCCGCGCTGGTCTCCGGCGGCAGTTTTGCGCAAAACCCTGCAACTCGTAACCCGGAAGCGAAAAAGGCCGCCCGGCAATCAAGCGTAGTGCCTACGGCAAGCGGCAATCCCGTCACCGGCAGCGGCACCGCAGGACGCCTTGCCAGATGGACAGGTGTGGACGGCTCGAACACTTTCACCCTTGGCAACTCGATTATTTTTGAAGACAAGTTCGGCAAGGTCGGCATCGGCACCGTCGCGCCGACCTCATTGCTTACCGTGCGGGGCATGATCGAGACGACCCTGGGTGGTTATAAATTTCCCGACGGCACAATTCAGACGACGGCGGCGCTCAGCGGCTTGCAGTTCGTGTTTACCGATTCGACGCTTCGGGGTGACGGCACGAGCGGCTTCCCCCTCGGCGTGAACATTCCTCTAACGCTAACCGCAGACCGCGGTAATGAGTTCCTCGTCGTCGTTCGGAATGTCGGCGAGCGTGGCGGTGGCATCCAGGTGGTTGCCGGCGATAGCAAAAACGACCTTGCCGGTGTCGCCGTCGAAGCGACTGGCGGCGAGGGCTTTGTTGGCGGCAATGGCGTGGAAACGAAAGGCGGCTTTGGCAGCATTCGCGGCGGCGATGGGGCGATTGCAATCGGCGGCGCTAGTGACAGCGGCGTGGGGAGCTTTGGCATAATCAGTATTGGCGGGGACAGCCGTGACAATAACGGCGGCGTCGGCACGTTTGCGGTCGGTGGCCTCGGCAGAGGCGCCGGCAACTTCGGCGGGGTCGGCTTATCGGCCATTGGAGGCCCTGCCTCAGATGGCGCAACGGTCGGCCTGGCTGGCAAATTCACCGGCGATGTTACGATCAGCGGCAACCTCTCCAAAGGCGGCGGCTCGTTCAAAATAGACCACCCGCTCGACCCCGAAAACAAATATCTCTATCACTCCTTCGTCGAATCGCCCGACATGAAAAACATCTACGACGGCAACATCACTACCGATCAAAACGGCGATGCGCTGGTCACCCTGCCCGATTACTTTGAGGCATTGAACCGCGACTTCCGTTATCAACTCACCGTCATCGGCCAATTCGCCCAAGCCATCGTCATCGAGAAGATTAAAGGCAATCACTTCCGCATCAAGACCAATGCCCCGAATGTAGAGGTCAGTTGGCAAGTGACCGGCGTTCGTCAGGATGCTTATGCCAACAAGAATCGCATACCCGTTGAAGCAGTGAAGTCTGAGCGTGAGCGCGGCTTCTATTTGCACCCGGATGCCTTCAATCAGCCGGAGGAGAAAAATGTTTTGATGATTGAGCACCCAGAGATGATGCGGCAGATGAAAGAGCGACGCGAAAAGCAAATCGAAGGGTCGAAGCAGAAAACCCAAAGTCGCAACCGCTAAAGCTGATGAGGTTGTAGGCCCAAGTCAGAACCGGGAGCGGTAGCGACCGGGTTGGTACGCCGTACCCGGTCGCTACCGCTCCCGG
>JANMSG010000005.1:0-3744 GCA_031389065.1 Acidobacteriota bacterium
TGTGAGCAAGAAAGACATCAAGAGTAAAACTCTGATTTCCATTCTTCTCCTACAGGGTCTGAATAACCAATGGATAAAATTGTATCAACAGCTAGAAGTAGTTTGTATTCATTACCTAATGGGTCAAGAAAATCTCTGTAATGAATATCACCTGGAACAGGTTCATAATAAAGCTTTAGATTGTGCCCCATCTCATTGAGTTTCTGAACAATTGCAGTTAAAACAGGGGTAATTGCTTGATGTAATTCTTGTTGAATTTCATCAGCTAATACATCTGAAAGAACCCGTGCTTCTTTAGTATTAAGACCACATTCTTCAAAAGATTTGGAAGAAAAGCGCTCATCAATCATGATTAAATCCTCAAAAGGGTTTTGCTCATTACCTGGCTGTTGCGCCGCCATCAACTACGAAGTTTTGTCCTGTAACGAAAGATGATTCATCTGACGCCAGGTACAAGGCTATGCCGCCGATCTCTTCGGGCGTGCCAACTCGCGGAAGCGGTTGCGTCGCTTCCAGTCGTTTGACGTGCTCTTCGTTCTTCCAAAAATATTCACTGAAATCTGTTTGAATCAATCCCGGCGCAATGGAATTGACCCGGATGTTGTGCTTGCCGAATTCCAAAGCCCAGGTTCGCGTCATCATAATCAACGCGGCTTTTGTGGCGCTATATAGCAAGCCTCCAGGTTGGGGTCTAAGCCCTGCAATCGAAACGATGTTGATGATAGAGCCGCCCTTGCGTTCTATCATTTTCGGGACCACGAAACGAATCAATCGCATAGAAGAAAGCACATTGACTTCAAACATCTTGGCGAACATACCATCGGTCACTTCAAGGGATGGGCCTTGCCCAATATTGGTGGCGCTGTTGTTGACCAGAATATCAATACGTCCAAGCTGGTTTTCGGTCTCTTTTACTAATGCCTCAATACTGTCTGCTCGCCCAACGTGGCATTCCATAGGGACGGTTTTGCCGGACAGCGAAGCGAACTCTTCGGCAGTTGCATTGAGGTTTTCCATTTTGCGGCTGGCGATGACTACGTTGGCACCCGCTTCGGCTAATCGAAAGGCAATGGCTTTGCCTATGCCGCGCCCGCCACCTGTGACGATTGCTACTTTGCCTGTTAAGTCTGCATGACTGTTCATGGTTTGAACTCTCCTGAATATTATTTATTAAACATTTGAACAACAAATGCCTGTTTGAAAAAGTGTCTGATGAGTTGTGGCAAAATTTCCATCAATCAGCAATTGCTTGATAAGCCAGCGCTTTGAATTTGTCGTGAATATCGAGTTGCTCGATAGGGCAACGTTGAACGAGCATAATGCCAGATCAAATTGTCAGCACAACCTTGCCGTAGGTTTTTCTTCCTGCTAGATCACGCAAGGCTGTGACTGCATCCGACAACGCATAGGTCTGTGACACCACAGGTTTTATCTGCCCTGCTTCATACATCTTGAAAAGTTCAGCCTGCGACTCGGCAAGATATTCAGGATGAACTTCAAGATGCCCACCCCAATAACAACCAACGACGGACATATTTTTTAACAAGATGCGGTTTGCAGCAATCGAAGGAATGCGTCCGCCGGCAAATCCTATGACGAGCAAACGCCCGGCAGATGCTATGCACTTGGCGGATAAATCAAATACATCGCCGCCGACCGGATCGTAGATAACATCTGCGCCGTGTCCCTGGGTTATCTTCTTCACCTCATCTACCCAGCTTGCCTCGCGGTAGTTGAGCGCGTGGTCTGCCCCTATGGATAAGCAAAAGTCCAATTTCTCCTGGCTTCCCGCCGTAGCGATTACTTTTGCGCCGAAAGCCTTACCAATTTGCACAGCCGAACTGCCAACGCCTCCTGCTGCTGCGTGAACCAAGAGCCATTCGCCTTCTTGCAAATGCGCGCGTTCTTTCAGCGAAAAATAAGAGGTTTGATAAACGATGTACATCGCGGCGGCTTCTGCAAAACTCATGGAATCGGGAATGGCAAAGGTTCTATCGGCTTTTGCAATGGTATATTCAGCAAAGCCGCCGAGCGTGCTTGCGTGAACTTTGTCGCCGAGGGAAAAAGCAGAAACTCCTTCGCCGATGGCGTCAACGAGCCCGGCTACTTCTGCGCCCGGCGTGAAGGGCAGTGGCGGTTTTGTTTGATATTTGCCTTGAATTTGCAAGATATCGAAAAAATTTAGGGCGGCGGCTTGATTTTTAATTCTTACTTCGCCCGCTTCCGGTTCAGGTGTTGGAATATCCGTAAACTGCATCTGTTCCGGTTCGCACCATTCATTGACTTGCCATGCTTTCATCGAAAATTCCCTTTCAAAATAAGAATGATTGTTGCGCTCAATCGCAAGCTGGCTTGACAGTCTTTCCGTTCGATTTATACTATCTACCGAACGGTCGGTAGCAAGTTGAGCGGTAGCATTATAAGCATCTCTTAGATCGAGCACAACCTGTTAAAGAAACACCGTTGTCATTATAAAGTAGGGGACGAATATATACATCGGATTTTCAGGTTCACCTATTGTTAGCCAAGACGAATTTGATTGCTACTATTTTATGAATTGAGGTAAGCTCATCGCCGTTTCAATGGCGGCATTCAAAGCGACTTGGAATCATCATGGTGAAATCAATTTGCGAGTTTGAAAAGCCCAAGTATAGAGATTGAATATTTCAAAGATAGATCAATATGCCTGTAAATATCATTGTCTGCGTAAAGCAAATTCTCGATCCTGAAATTCCGTCACGTGATTTTCGCGTTGATTCTGAAAAACGCGAAGCGGTACGCGGGTCGGCAAACCTCGTCACTAACATCTTCTGCGAAAACGCCTTGGAAACCGCTTTGCAGTTGAGAGAAAAAACCGGTGGCAAAATCACTGTCTTATCCTTTGGCGCAGAGAGCGTGGAAGATTCACTGCGCAAGGCTCTGGCGATGAAAGCCGATGCCGCAGCGCTTGTCCTCAACGACGGGCATCCACATCCTGACCCGCTTACTGTTGCACAGGTTCTTGCAGCAGCGATTCGCAAAATCGGTGAATTCGATCTGGTGATGATGGGGCGCGAGTCCGGCGATTGGGGCGTAGGTCAAACGGGCGGCTTGCTCGCCGAAGAGTTAGGCGTCCCTTGCATCTCTTTCGTTGATACGATTGAAGCCGATGGCGATGGTTTGAAACTCAAACGCCAAACAGATGTTGGCTGGGAAAAGTTCGATGCGAAAACGCCTCTGGTTGTCTCGATAACCAATGATGAGCATAACGTTCCGCGCATTCCAAAAACCCGCGACGTGATGATGTCATTTCGTCAGCCTCTGACAAAGTGGACGCTCGAAGAGATAGGTGTAGATGTCACAGCGGCGCGCAACGGCAACAGCTATTACGAAGTTGTAGATTTGTTTATTCCAGTCAAAGAGACGAATTGCGAATTCGTTGATGGTGACACGCTCGAAGAAAAAGTTGGAAAATTCGCGCAACGAATCATTGAAGTCACCAGCGTAATGTAATCCTAGGTTTTAGGTTCCAGGTCTTAGGTTTTAGCAAGAAAAAGCTTGAAACCCTAACACCTAGCACCTATCGCCTAACCCCTGAAAAAAATATGAACGATGTAATCATTTCTCTTTTTGCTTCAGCAGGCTATGACCGTGCAGCGCAAGGCGTTGCTGGCGCAGGACAAAGCCTTGCCGTTCAGTTGGGTTGTCAACTTCACGCGGTAATAATTGGTACGCCCGATGCGGTGATGACTGCCCAAGTCGCTG
>JANMSG010000010.1:0-4059 GCA_031389065.1 Acidobacteriota bacterium
TCCTCAACAATGTGGTGATTGGTATGGTGCAGCAAGCAGGTTTGACCAACCTGCCAGCGGCGCGAAGAACTTACGATGCGCAACCACAAGTCGCATTAAATTTGCTTTTGCGCTCCAAACCCTGACTTTGCAATAGCCCTACCTTCAAGGCTCTTTTGATGGGAATAACTCACGCAAATCATCCAACAAATCAATCAGATTTTTCTCTGGTATTTCTTCTCCGACATTACGTGCATGGGTTCGTATCCGAATCATCCCCGGAGACTCAAGGTTTGAAAACAACTTTTTAACTAACTCGCAAGCTTGTTGTACAACAGGTTCAATTTCCAGGTATCGGTCACGCATTGAACAAGCTACATCCCACTCTTCAGGGGTCATCATGCCTATGGTTCGGTAAATATCGAAAGCATGGTAATGACCTTTCTCCTCATCCTGTAGCCGATCTCTGAGCGCGAATAGTTTCAATAGTAGATACGAAAAAGAGTGCGGTACGTACACAACTAATGGTACCTCATCAGTGCTAATGTCCACAGAGAGTGCATGTTCCCCAACCGTTAGAGCCTCTGGTGTCGTATGTGCGTGCAATCCTGCCGCGCCCTTTGGTCTGATTCGCCGCACGTCCTGTTTCACTTGTGATTGCTTTTCCCCCATGACGGGAGCTGCTAGTAAATCCATTTTCACCCCTCTCGGCAACCCTGCATATACGATTGGAAGCACGAACTGGTAAAATTTTGCCGACGCAACAGGTTTGTAGCCTAAATCATGCAGAGTGTCTTTTATCTTCATCATTCTTTCAGCATCAGTTATCACTTCAGCGCTCAGAAAGATGTCGATATCTACAGTTGAGCGTGTGCTTGGCAACTCCGCAAATCGTGTACGCACGCCGCTACGCTGAATCTGTTCAGTACGAAGCAACAGACCATAACCGCCGCCAACGATTAGATTGATGCCGTGTGGTTGTAAGGCTTGCGCTAGCCGCCGTAGCTGTTCTCTTAATGGGTCATTCGTCATCATAAATAATACCGAAACTTCTCAATGTCTCCTCTCATCTGTTCCCCTGTTTCACGCTCCCGCTTGCCGCCTGCTGAAAGTTCTAGATACACCTCAATTGGTGATGTCCAGTAGAATCCATTCTTCCATCGCCGATCAAAATATACACTTGGCTCGTCGGTTTCGTACAAATCCAAGTCCGGGAAGCGGCTGGTCTCCGTGAACTCAACACCGCGCAGCACCTTTTCAATTGAGGTTGTATAAACTTTTAATATTTGTTCGTCGCCAGGCATTACCGCATAACGTGTTGGGTCTTCACCCGCCAACAGTATATTCTCCTCTTTCGCGTTGGAGACCATTTGATCGAGGGTCGCTTGCCTGTCAATAAACCGTCCACGCAGACGGCGACGAAGAAGCGGGCGGCGATATTTTTTTTCTAACGCATCCAGTAGACGCTTCGTATCCAGCACTTTGATTCCTTCTACCCTTCCTACTAACAACTCTTCTTGTAAGACTTTTAATGCTTTTGATACTGTGGGCAGAGTGATTTCACCGCCGCGATTTCTAATCTCTTCATAAATTTCATTAACCGATTTGAAGGTAGGGCGCATGAGAAAAACACGCGCCACCAGAGAACTTGTACCGCGAAAGACGTTTTTAATCGGTGCATTGGATGGATACAAATTCTTAGCTCCAGTGCGGTAAACAAACCATTCGTCGGGGACAATCACCACTCCATTACCAGACAGGTCTATTCCGCTTATGTTTTTAGCTATAAGTTGAGCAAGCGCATTCTCACTGAGGAATGGCACGATTATCATTGGATAGTAATTAGTTTCAGGTTGCGTTATTCCTAATTTTTGAACGTAGAGTTGAACTTGATTGGTTGCCTCCTCCAATACTTTAGGAGTGGACTGTCGCCTAATTTCAGCTATAAAAGCCCGTTCTTTACGTTGCCACTTGAATTTAAGCAACAAATCGGCTCTATATCTGATTTGTAAATTTAAGGATGAAATAGCAGGCTGTACAACCGTTTCAATACATCTAAGCGGCGGAAAATCGAATCCCTTTACTATTCTTTCTATAATTTCTTGTTCTACCAACATAGTATATTTCCTAAAAACTCAAAATTTCCTACATAAGAAAATTTACTATATAGGAAATTTTCTTATATTGTGAATTTTCTCACGCAAGAAATCAAGAGATTCAGGAAATTCCTAGTGAAAAGTAACTAAATGTGAAGTTTAAAAAACCTCTAATCTTACTTACCGTGCCGTTCCTTCCAGGCTTTCATATACTTAGCGGTTTTTGGATTCGCTTCATTCCACTTTGGTGCTTGCGGATTATTGGCAATCATCGTGATGGCGACCGCAACGGTGCGATCAATTTTCGCCATGTTTTCATAATCAATTTTGTCCCAATGGTCGCCGACCTTGTGATAATCGGAGAATTGGTAGGCGACACTGACGGTGTGCGCGGGGACGCCTTGATCGGCTAAGGCTTGATTGTCGCTTGCGCCAAAATATCTATCGCTGTTTATCGGGTGTTTGAAAATTTTCACGCCTGTCATTTCGCCGGCTTTTTGCAGGATGGTTCCGACATCTGAAAAATCAAATCCTGTGACCCCCGCCGCCGACACTTGCGGGCCTTCGGTATCGTCTGTTCTGCCAATCTGCTCAAGGTTGATATCAGCTACGGTTTTTTCAATCGGGAAAATCGGATGCGCGCCGTAGTAACGCGAGCCGACAAGACCACGCTCTTCACCAAAGAAAGTCATAAAGACGATGCTGCGTTTCGGGCGCACTTTCATCGAAGCGAAAGCCGTTGCAAGTTCAATCACAGAGACTGTACCGCTGCCGTCATCATTCGCGCCGTTAAAAATTTTGTCGCCTTCCAGATTTTCTCTTATGCCTAGATGGTCGTAATGTGCCGTGACTAAAACATAGGTGTCTTTGAGGATAGGGTCTGAGCCACGCAAGATGCCTATGACATTGCGAACTTTTACGGGCGGCGCATCGGCGGCGGGAGGTGGTGGTTGCGGCGCGTTCGGATTCCTTCTAGCGGCTTGAACGACATTCCAATCAGCGGTTTGAAAATAGCCGTCGTCGCCGACGGGTTCAAGCCCTGCGCGGCGAAACTGCGCGGCGATGTATTCGGCGGCGAGGTCAAGACCACGCGAAGGTGTGCCGCGCCCTTCGAGCAAGTCGGAAGCGATGAATGAAAGATGCCCGCGCATAGAGTTCGCCGAAATTTTGTCGAGCATCGCTTGAACGTCAGGCGCGATTGCTGATTTTTTCGTTGCGGCTGGCGACTTTTTGCGCGCCGCTTTTTGCGCCAGAGAGGGCGAGGTTGTGAAAGATAGCGCGATGATGATGCAAACAAATTTATAGTTCCAAGGTGATTGAAAACGCATGAATGGTATTGCCTCCGAGTGTACTTGAAATGGTTGCTACTTATAAAAATAATTTGCTGGGTAAGCTTTAACGAAAGAATATGTCAACGTAATCGGTTTCGTCGCCGCAAGGGCTTTGCATCTCTTGTAAGCGCCAGTATTTTCGATTCTGTGTGATTTTGAAGGTCATTTCGCCTTCGCGTTTGCAAATCTTGCCGTTGTTGTTGTGACTGACTTTCATTTCAATGGTGCCCTTGAACTTGAACTCTTTTGCGTCAAGCTCTGTGATAACCCCGTCAATCTTGACAAAATCCTTGTTCTCTTTTGATTGTTGGATGCCTCTCAAAACGAGTTTGCCTTTTTGATTGGTCACCACAGCCTTGCCGAAATAGTCCCAACTGATCCATTGCAGCGAGAAACGATGCGACCCCAAAAGCATCGTCTTCGCCGCAACGTCTTTGATGATTGTTTTGGGCGTATTCGTCGTAGCTTTCTGTTGGGCTATCGCGTTCAGACCTGCGCTCAACAGAACAAGGAAAACGCCAAGAGATATTTGCTTCACCTTCATCATAACCCTCGCTTCTCCATTGTCTATCAGCGTGCGTAAACGTTATGTGTTCAAGACCTGCGCGGCTATTTTTTTCGCATCTTTATCAACCAGCGCAAAGATTGCAAAA
>JANMSG010000047.1:0-3775 GCA_031389065.1 Acidobacteriota bacterium
CCGAGACTCTGACGGGACAGGTCGAAAGATCAGGCATTGAGTGGGCAAAACCGCTTTTTTCTGCTATCGAAACAACGGACAAGCTGCCGCAATCGTCGCTTTTTATGATAGACCGCTACAGGTATAATAGTGATCATGAGAATCAAGATGCACTCGCGCAAAAGCTTCTCATTGCGATGACGGATGGAAAAGCAGCTATTGAGACTATGCGCTTTGATGAATTGCTCCCTAAGTATATTGAAGGAAATATTGAAGAAGAGGAGCTGATTTTCACAAAGTTCGCAGCGTGGTGGGGAAAATCAGAGCCAAACCTTCAGGGAACCTATCTTGCGAAATCGCCCTACCTACGAGAGACGTTGAAAGCAATATTTCCGAATAAAAGAAAAGAAATCCTAGAGCGAAGGAAGCGCCACCAAGTCGAAGTAATCAACGCGACAGCAAAAAAGAAGTCTAAGTAAAAATAGCCAAAATCGCTTACACAAGATATTGCGTTTTATTTTAGACGAACCGCAAGGTGAGCGTTATTATCAATCCGATCTTAGTAGTAAATGTTCTTTCAAGAAGAAAGCTCGAAGGTTTAAGAGAATGAAAGGTGTGGATAAAGTTTCGTTCGATTCTGAAAAGATGAAAGGCGAGATGATGCCGAAGTTTTAGGCGACCAAAGCATCAATCCCGCCCCCGTCTCGCAGCCTAAGCCACGAAAAATATAACGGCGATTTGCAAGCCTAATGTAAAATTTTAAGGTACGCAAGCGCTGGGTAATAGTTTATTTCTGGCAAGGCTGACAGTCTTTTTTGACTTGTTAGCCTTTTTGCTTTCTGGAGGTTTTGTCTGAAAGCGCTAGAGCGGCGCAATAATTTATAGAAAAAGTTCCCGCATCCGTCGCCACCATAAAACTGGATGCAAACAAGAGGTCGTTGCAAAGGTTGCCGCTCACAATCTTTGCGCGACCTTTTCACTTTTGATTTTTGACAGTCATCGCAAAAGGATGTGACAAAAACACGAAAGCCCGAAAGCTGTCAACTTTCAGGCTTGGTGCATATCTCTTTTGGCGATGATATGAGGTACAGGCAAATTGATATTACCAACATCACTAACTGAGCGCAAATCTAATCAACAGCGGTTCAAACAGCCGCTGAAACTCAAAGTACAAGCAACCCAACACGGGTTCTACTACTGTTTTCGTTCTCTCTCCGGGCAATTGGTCTGCGCCCACGTTGACTTACTCCCTACTGATTTCCAGTTCGACAAAGCCAGCGCCGAACTATTCGCCCTGGCTGAAGCTGCACGCCGACTATATAGCGACGATGAATTGCGAGGCTATCGGGTTGCGATAGTCTGCTCAAGTCTGCCGCTTTCCTATAACCGTCCTGTTCTAAGGAGGGCTGCATGAACAATTCGACACCACAACAAACACCACTACCGTTCGACTCTCCTCCTGCAATTCGCAAGAGTCGCAAGCACAAGAGGCATCGCATCACAACGGCAAGCGCGCTGCTTTTCGATGAAGTAAAGACACATCGCAACAAAGCCTTTTTGATGATTTTGCGATTGCTTGTTGAGTTCGATTCACTCAATCCACAACGTCTTTTGACGGCGCGTGAGATGTTGAGAGTCTTGCAATCTAGGGGACTCGTCAGCATCAAGGCTGAAAGAAACCACATCTCACCACGACTTTCAGTGATGCTTGATTTGGGCTGTTTAGAAAATGCCTTCAACGACGAGGGCGAGACTCTTTTGAAGCGTGTTGATGGTGATGCGGCGGCTTCTGTGTGGCGCATCACGGACAAAGGGCGTGAGCTTCTGGCTTGCCTCCACAAACTGCATGAGGAGGTGAAGGGATGACTCAACACACTATCAGCTTTTTCAATCGCAAGACGGATGCCACTCCTAAAGAGAAAACTGTAACCTGGCTTGAGCTTGGCGATTGGCTCAAGAATCCGATTGTAAGAGCAAAGAAAGATGGGGCGGCATTCGCCCCGTCCCAATTTTCTAAGCCGCGTCGCCTGCTGATTAACGTCATAGAGCTTTGCTGGCTTGTTCTCGATTGCGACCACTGCAACGACATAGAGGCGGTTATCAAGGTTTTTAGAAATCTCAATCTCCGTTTCGTCGTCTATTCGACACATTCGAGCAAGCGGGTGACAGAGAGTAATCCAGGTGGAGATGCGTGTTACCGAATCATTATTGAACTTTCTTCTCCTATCCCCGCAAAGCTCTTTCCTGCTCTTTGGCAGTGGGCGCAGATGCTTTCCGGTGGCAGGTTCGATGAAGCCTGTAAAGATGCAAGCAGGCTCCACTACAAGCCAGCAAAGGCAACGCACGATGCTCAATACGAATATTACATTATTGAGGGTGAGCCTTTTGATTGGAGTAAGTTGAATCTTCACCCAATCATAGAGAAAGCGCCAAAAGTGAGAAGCAAGAAGGCACCGACAACTGTAGGTGTGGACTCACCCGTACCGATCACAGTTGATGATGAAAAGATACTGGAGTTTGCCAGACAAAGATTCGGCGCGAAGTTTGAAAGGCTCTATTCGGGTGATTCAAGCGATTACCCGAAAAAGAACAAAAAGAACGGGGAACCGGATGTCAGCGCCGCAGATGAGGGCTTTGTGGTAAGGCTTTGCTATGCTGGCGCGACGGATGAACAGGTAGCACTCATCTGGAAGGCAAGCGGACGTAACCGCGCCAAGCTATACACCCACAAAACCTATGTACAGAAGACGACTGATTCGGCTAGAAAGTGGATTGCCAGTCATCAGGACGAGGAAAATGAAGCGGCTCTTGAAATAATTGACGAACAGGACCCGCCGATTACCACAGACAAGCAGCTTGAGAAATACTTAAGACAAATCGCGCGCAATACAGCGAAAGTGCTTGACTCGGTGCGCCTGCTATTTCTCTATCTTGGATTCGAGAAGCATCACAGCAGGCTCTTGAATGCCTTAATCAGAAAAGGGCGCGATAAACTTCGTCCGTTTGATGCAAAACACCAATGGCTGTTAGAGCAATATGTCGCCAATGGCGAAAAATCTACGACTGAAAAGACGCTCAGCAGAGACATTCACAAGCTTTTGATTGAGCAGAAGGGTTTAGGTGTTGAGATCATCAAATACTGGCCGGGCTATACGAATTTACGGACGGGTAAAAATCAAGTCTCGCGCTTTCAAAACCTCTTTTTGCGCTTTGCTTTGGAAGCCATCAACGAAGCCATAGAAACCAGTGGTGATTACGAATACTCGTGGCAGGCGCTTGAAGCAGCCTGTAAAAATGTCGCCAGTCGCATTCCACGCAAAGAAATTCCTCCCAAAGACTCCGAAACCGAAAAAGAGACCTCCATCAACGCCAATAAAGAGAAGCAAAAGGCGATTGAGCAGACCAGAAAATATCTGGAAATCCTTTTGGCTCAAGGAAATGCGATTGAAATTGTTGAAGGCGAGGCGCAGGAGATTTTCTTTGAAGCACTATGCCGGGCGATGCATAGATCACAGGGGGTATGGGGGGACAAAATGTCCACTACAACAAACTCTGAAATGGAGGTCTTCACAATCCAATGAACGTCCTAAATCTACTCCACAATTTTCAAGAAATCGGCGTGAGATTTGAGGCTGAGGGCGAAGGTTTCCGCGTCGTCGCGCCTCCCGGCGTTGTGACATTGGAAATGCGCCAGTTGCTCAAAGATCACAAAACGGAGATTGTTGGTTTGTTGAAGCAAACCAATGGTGAAGACTCCGAAATCATCTGGCGAATTGAGGCTATGCGCTCACAATTG
>JANMSG010000061.1:0-4099 GCA_031389065.1 Acidobacteriota bacterium
CAAGTCATTCTCGGCGCAAGACTGGCGCAGACTAGACAGTCTACGCTACCTCACCTGCTCCACAAATCATCTAGGAGGGCTATAGATGGCTTCTTCTCTTGGAAGTGATAAGCCAGCAACGCCGAAACCACATTGACATAATAAGTGCTCACGCTACGCGACCGCGTCTGCACAAGCTGACAAAGGTTCTCGAGTCGGTCAAAACCGTTTTATCCAAGCTCGCTTGCTTCAGAGAATGTTCATCAAGGCTTTGCCGCTTTGAAGTTATCGAAAATAACTGTCCCCGGCGCTGTCGCTTCCGCTTTCCAGGTTCCAGCCTTCAACTCCAAAAGCATTGACGAAAGCGGCACTGATGCCGTATTCCACGCCTGACTGGCACGTTGCGTCCAAGTTCCAGGTATGCCACCACTACCGGAAGCTGTCTCAAAAATTATATTGCCTGTAATCAAGTCATGACGGATTCGCCAGAATTTATGATTGACCGGATCAAAAGCAGCCGTAAAGAGGTCAGTCTTGGTCCCGCCAACCCTCTTCTGACAGATGAAATTTCCTGCCTCAACAAAAATGCGATAGTAGTTATTCGCATCCTTACCGATGGTGAACATCGCATCCGCGCCCGTTGTTGAAGGGGCTACTTGAACAATTTCAACATAGGCATAGCCGCCTGAAAAATTATAAGTGCTTGCCGACCGTATGCCGTTGTAATGCGAGCCGCCAAGGTTTTGCTTCAGTGGGCCAATTTGTAATTGCTGATTCGTTTCGCTCACCGCAACCGTCGAATCAGTGAATCCGCTAAAGACGTTATTTGCAATCCACTTCGTCGTGTCGAGGGTATTGTTATTGAAGTCATCTGCCAGCAGAACCGTTTCGCCTGGTGGCGGTGACGAAGTATAAGTAAACCCATTGGCCAGCGTAGCGCTCTGGTTATTGGGATTGGTGACCACAACGTTGACCGCGCCTGCCGCCTGCGCCGGCGTCGTCGCGGTAATCGTTGTGCTGCTCACAACCGTGACATTGCTTGCAGAGGTGCCGCCGAAAGTCACCGTCGCGCCCGTCGTGAAGTTTGTCCCCGTAAGGGTCACCGAGGTGCCACCCGCCGTTGATCCTGAATTTGGCGTCACCGAAGTGATCGTCGGTGCGGCTGGCGGCGGCGTGTTATAGGTGTAGCCGCCCGTCAAAGTGGCGCTCTGATTATCCGGGTTGGTCACCGTCACGTTGACGGCTCCGGCGGCGTGTGCCGGGGTCGTTGCCGTAAGCGATGTGGAGCTTGCGACATTGACATTGCTTGCCAAGGTGCCATCAAAACGGACCGTTGCACCGGAAACAAATCCTGTGCCTGTCAGGGTCACCGACGTGCCCCCGGCAGTCGTCCCTGCATTTGGCGAAACCGCACTAACTGTAGGGGCTGGAGAGGGAGGGGCACCCGTCTTCGGCAGAATCGTCGTATCATTTTTTGCAGCTCCTGGCGAACTATTGAGATAGGATTGTGCCGAAAGCACAATCTGATCAATGGATAGGCCATCTTCGCGCGGCTGTATCCTTATCGTGTGAGCGCCTGTGGTGGGGAAATAAAAGAGCGGACCCAGTACGCCAACACCCCAGCCATCGTCTTGCCAGCCCCATCCGCTTAAGCCACAGCCCGAACATTCTTCCAGATTATATACTTCCGCTGAGGTAGTGCCGATGCGATCTAATGGGGCTCCTGTGCTGTCAACAGAATCTGAAAATTGCACGAATACTGAATCATTATATGGCGAATCACCACTGGCTTTGCCGCGCATCCACAGCCGATATGGGATGCCGGCTTGGGCGTTGAAAGTCATCTCAAAATAGCTCGAAGGATTGGCAAGCGGTTCTGAGAGTTTTGGCACTCCAGCATCCGGGTTATAGATACGTGCCCCTCCCGCTGCTGTTCCATCCAGGACGACCGAAAAGTTGCCAATTTTTACAGCTTCGGAAGCATATAATACGATTTCACCTGCTGTCAGAGGCGCCGCGTAAGTAAATCCTCCATTCAGAGTAGCCGTTTGATTATCAGGGTTAGTAACGACTACATTGACCGCCCCGACACCATGAGCCGGAGTGGTAGCAGTGATCGAAGTAGGGCTTACCACATTGACATTGGTTGCTGGCAAGCTGTCGAAATTTACTGTCGCACCCGCTGCAAAATTGGTTCCCGCGATTGTCACGCTTGTGCCGCCACTCGTTGAACCGGAGTTCGGGGTAACCGAGGTAATCGTTACCACAGTAGAAGGCGCAGTGTAGGTATAGCCGTTGGCTAATGTGCCACTCAAATTATTGCTATTGGTCACCACGACATCAACAGCACCCGCCGAATGAGCCGGAGTGGTGGCAGTAATGGAAGTGCCGCTCACTACATTGACCGCTGTCGCAGCTGTGCCCCCAAAGGTCACCGTTGCGCCTGCTGCAAAGTTGGTGCCGGTGATCGTGACTGATGTATTGCCGCTTGCCGTTCCGGTATTAGGCGACACAGATGCCACAGTTGGCGGGTTGCTCGGTGGCGGAGGGTTACCAGCTGTTGTGAAGTTCCACACAGGACTGCTTGCCGTCTGGTTAGCAATTGTCTTACCAACGATGCGCCAGTAATACTTCGTCCCTTCTTGAAGCGGCGGCAACTGTGCGTACGCTTCAATTACTCCATTATCCACAGAACCGAGAAAGACATTAGAGGCAAGCAAGGGCGGGTTCGCATTCGTACCAAAGTATATATCGTATTTATGTGACCAAGGACCTCCCTCCCAGCGCAGCGAAGTGTTGAGCGGTTGGTTTGTGGCGCCACTGCTTGGAGAAGGAGTAATGGGAGCGTCAGGCGGCAGCGGCGTGAAGTTCTGAAACTCGCTTGTCGAATTCCACTTGCGCTCGAAATGGTTCACGAACCACTGGAAAAACCATGGCTTGGTGGTAAAATAATTGTGTTCATCCTGAGAATTTGAAGACGGTCCCGTCCAGTTTGAGGAACCGAAGATCGTCATCCCCTGCCCGTAAAGCATCACCGCCTTCTCGTGATTTAACCCCATTCGCAAAGGATTACGCCACTTGATTTGTACACCTGCATTGTAGAGAAGATCAACATTATAAGAATCCCATTGCCTTGCACGATTGCGATACTCGTCTTGCTCATGAATCAAGCGTACAGGCACACCTCGAGCGATTGCATCTATGAGGGCGCCAGAAAAACGGTCATTCGTTATGCGATACATAATCACATCAATCTTCGTGGACTCGTGGTTGATGTGATAATAGGTTCGGTTATAGAAATCCTCTGAGCCATCCGCGCTGAATGGGAAGTTCATAGCCGGATCAATCGGATAGGTGGCGTATCGCCGCGTCAACGGACCAGAGATGTTGGCGTAGTTGGCGTACCTGACGGTGTCTGTCCAATGATCGTCATACTTGGTCTTGAAGCTATTGACGATTGCCGGGTCATCCGTGAAATAAATTGCCTCATCTATGTAGTTCTGGTAAGGCTGAGTCGGTGTGAAGAAATGAGGCGAGTAGTTGGCGCCACTGAATTGGACTTTATTCTGTCCGACAAACAGCATCATCTTCCAGTGCAGTATTCCCTGGTTAGGTTTATAGCGCATGGGGATACCAGCCGCCGCCAATTGATCAAGTATTGCTCCGTTGCCGTTGTAGCTAGGATTCGCGCGCGGATCAACCAAGACGCGAACCGGCACTCCCGCATTGTGTCGGGCGATAATCTTGTTGGATAAAGAGGTGTCCTGCATAAACCAGAAGGCCACATCTATACCTACCGTCTCCGCATCAATGAGATTCCACAGCGGCTGGCGGCAGTCTTCAAAAGCGGTATCGCAAAGCCTCTCCTGTGCCTGTGAATAGGAGGCTGAGCAAAACAGAAGCCCTATGATAACCAATAACCTGAAACCAGCATGCCTGGAAAGAATTTCCTTGTTTGTCATAATTATGATCCCACTATAGTTTATGGATAAACGACACCTTTAATGATCGATCTGAGTATGCAAATTCTAAAATTGCGAGTGACGTGCCAGATTATCAAATAAGGACTGTAAGCTTTTAGTATTTAAGATATTTTGATTTCATAATCTACACGCCAACG
>JANMSG010000073.1:0-2605 GCA_031389065.1 Acidobacteriota bacterium
ACAAGTTCCTTTTGAATGTCGCGTAGCGACAATTTGAGTTTAGCCGTGGGTTTCAACCCACGGTTAAAAAAATTAGGCGATGGCGTCGCGTCAGCGACGATTGAAAGCTACCCTATTCAATTGTCGCTAACGCGACAAGGCTGGCTTTTGATTCTCGTTCCGTGGGTTGAAACCCACGGCTAAACTCAAATTGTCGCTACGCGACTAAAACACAAATCGTTATAAGTTAAATTTTACATGTTCCTAAACACCACCACCTTAGGACACTACTCACCCCTGATGGGCACAAAGCTTGAGAGTCTGAAATCGCACAAGTTTCGCTGCCGTCTGCCGAACCATTGTGGTGCGCGACTCTGCCTTACTTTCTCACCAGAATGATCTGAGCAAACATCCCCCAGGTCGCCATCCAAGGGCTCAAGAAATTTTCTAGCTGCCGCCAAAAACCGAAGCTCCACCCGGGCATCAAGCTGCGTAATGAAACCCCGCCAGAGAGCAAGTATCGAAAGGGCATCACAGGTTCGATAGAACGAATTTGCCACTCTGGATATTCACTCTCGAATCTTTCACGATCTCTATCAAAGATAATCCACGGAAGCGCTCCATTGGCTGTAGAAAGAGGTCCAGCAGAAGTGAGTTCCCAGTTCGGCGTGTCTGGATCGAAGGGTTCATGATGCAAATAGCTATATATGATACGTGACCACGGACTTACCCAAGGCTCAACCATTAGGAGTACCCCATCACGTTTGATACAGCGGCCAGCAGTTTCTAAAAACTTCCTCGGCAAAATCAAATGATGAAAGACATCTGTCATCACGATGGCTCGCAGTGAGGCATCAGAGAAAGGCAACTGGTGTCCGTCAAGTAATAGATCCACGCCGGGACAGTAGAAAACCTCTGAGCTTATCAATTCCGGTATGAGTTCCTTCAAAAATCCAGGGCCCGAACCGATCTCTAAAACCGGTTCCTCGCCGACCGGTAGTTCGCAAATTAAAAATCTGTACCACTCTTCATAAATCTTTCGAAGAAAAGGCTTGCTCTTGATGAGTAGTTTGCGGCGGTGCGTTGTGCGCGGGTCATCAATATTCATGCCCCGCATAAGAGGATGGACCAGAATCTGTTTAAACATCAGGTCGTCTCCTCAAATGAACTTAATACGCCGTGCGGCAAATTGAACCATGCGCAATAACAACAATCCGTGCTTCCATCGCTCAATATTCGTAGACCCGTAAGTGCGCTCCCGGTAGCGCACCGGAACATCGAGAATCTTGAGGCTCAGTCTTGCGGCGCCGAAAATCAGGTCGAAGTCGCCAAACGGATCAAAATCTCCGAAGTATTCACGATTCTTCGCGATTAACAGGTAGTCACTTTTCCGTAATACTTTCGTCCCGCATAGGGTATCTTTTATCGGCTGACCCAATAGAGCCGAAAATGCAAGACTGAAAAATTTGTTCCCCACAAGGTTCAGGAATCGCATGGCTTCCTTTTCCATCGGGTATACTAAACGAACACCATTCACAAATTCCGCTTTGCCTTCTTGCAAAACAGCCAGAAACCGAGGCAGATCCTCAGGAGGAACGGTAAGGTCTGCATCAAGTATCATCAACACTTCCCCTTCAGCATTTGCGAAGCCCAGGCGAACGGCATCGCCTTTCCCTTTGCCGGTCTGACGAAGGAGCTTGCACCTACGCTCAGGATGATCCGCTATGGTCTTTTCGATCACGGCATAGGTATCGTCTGAAGAGTGTCCTTCAACAAAGATTAATTCTGTTCCTCGCCCCATTTCGGGGACGCTTTCCATAATATTGGCTATGTTTCCTGCTTCATTGCGGGCCGGAACGATAACTGAAACGAGAGGTTCTTCAGCCCGATCTTGTGGTCTCGCCAGGGGGCGCGCCACAATGAGATTCGTGAGTGCCGCCCACTTAAACGGGATGAGTTTGACCAGATAGCGATTCGCAATCGCGGATAATCCAGGGATGTAGAGAGGAAAAAGTATCTCTTCCCAGTGTCGTATGATTTCAAAATCTGTCAGATGGAGCAGACCGTTAATATCCTCAACGGTCAACCAGTTTTGCGGCAAGAGAGGTTTAGCCAGATGTAGACGTTGAGCCAGCCCGAGCGGCAATTCCCAGACACGGCTATAGAAGTTCATCACGAGACGAGTGCGAGGAGTGCATAATGGAGCGATTTGCTGAAAAACTGCCTGAACATCCCAAAGGTCATTAAGCAGATCGGAGATGATGATGGTGTCGAACTTTTCTTCTAAACTGAGACTGTGTATATCAGCCTGATAAAAGTGGAGGTCCAGGTGTTTTGCTTTAGCGCGCAGAATCATCTCGCCGGAAAAATCTACGCCAACCCCATAGGCTGGTTTACAGGCCGCCAGCAAGTCTCCTTCTCCACAGCCAATCTCAAGTACTCGCTGACCTGGTGGGATAACGGTCAGGTAAACTTCTGTAAGGCGCTTGTGATAGTATCCGCCCAGTCCTGTCCAATGATCCATTCGTACGGCGACCGCATCCCAGTGCGCGACACGCTGTTGGTAGTAAGACCTTTGAGCCGACACTCCGCGGTCAAGACGCGTGTAAGCGTCTGTGCTTCTTTC
>JANMSG010000093.1:0-3580 GCA_031389065.1 Acidobacteriota bacterium
GTTATTGGACCAACCTATTGCCTGAAATCAGCCCTTATGTGAATGAAAATGTTGGCAAGTTGGCCAATTCGCTTCCACAAACAATGAATGAGGGTATGGCAAAGTTACTTGGTTATTTTGTTGCTGAAGGATGGTTCTTGAAGGGGGTGAGTGGCAAGGATGACGGCATTGGTATTGCCAATCAAAGCGAAGAAGTGATTTGTGAGTTGAGAAGAATTGCTTCAAACCTGGGGCTGAAGGTGTCTTCTGATACTAAAGGACATCACAAAATTTATAGTCATGGTTTAGCGTCACTGTTTCACAACTTCGGCTTGGTCGGTCGCCGCGCAAACGAGAAGCACATTCCGCAAATCATTCGTCGCTCATCGAAAGAGATGGTTTCGCAATTTTTGCGAGCCTATTTTGATGGCGATGGAACTGTGACAACTTATATCTCTTGTACGACAGCTTCCGAAAAGCTGGCTGAACAGATTCAACTCGTCTTGCTCAACTATGGCATCATTTCCAAGCGTCAACCTGTCTTCAATAAAAAGTATGAACGGTATTACTACTCGATTCAGATTGACAGCGAGAACGTAGAAATCTTCAACCGCGAAATCGGTTTCGGAATTACTTACAAGCGAGAAGCGGCCGCAAGATTGGCTGCTGAATCGCGCTCGGCTCATCGCGATGCCATGCCCAATTTGCAGCCGCACTGGATGAGTATGCAAAAACATATACAAGCGGCGGCGGCAACGGCGCAAGCATCTGTCGCTGCGCCTTATCGTCAACGCTCGGGTGCGCGTCAGATGATAGGAGATATGAATTACGAACAGCTTTGGCGATTCTCCAAGGGCGTTTCAGCGCCTTCCTATCACGCAGCCGAATCGCTCATTGGTGCAGCGCGTCCTTACATCAATGTTCCTGCGGAAATACAAGAGGCCATTGACACGCGGTTTTTCTATGATGAAGTGGCAGAAATTTCAAAAGGCTTTGACGATTTATGGGATTTCTGCGTTCCAGAAGAACACAGCTATATCGGCAACGGCTTCGTCAATCACAATTGTGACGAGAAGTTTCTATATAGCTTGCTTACGTTAAGCCAGGAGCAAAACATCAAGACGGGTCGCTTTGCGATGATCTATGCGGATGAAGTGATTCTTTCGCATACCAACGAGAACGAATACGCAGCGTTTGCTGCAAATCGCAAGAGCGAGGCGCTGCAAGACCGTATCATCT
Organism: Acidobacteriota bacterium; assembly: GCA_031389065.1. Lineage (GTDB taxonomy): Bacteria > Acidobacteriota > Blastocatellia > UBA7656 > UBA7656 > JACQDB01. The sequence continues at coordinate 1,219 of JANMSG010000093.1, forward strand.
TAGTCAAAGTCCCTTATAACTTGAAGGTTACGCAAGAGGAACGCATTTATGACAAGCTTCTCAATCAATCCGAAGCTTTGCGCAATATTCATATCGCTCCAAATACTTTGAAGATTGCGGCGATGTTTGCTGTGATGACTCGATTGGAAGAGCCTAAAAAAGCAAATATTGATATCGTGAAAAAGATGAAGCTCTACGATGGCGAAGACGTTGAGGGTTTCAAGTTGAAAGATGTGCGTGAGATGCAAGAGGAGACCGTGCGCGAAGGCATGGATGGCATCAGCCCGCGTTACATTATCAACAGACTTTCGGGCGCGCTCGTTAAAGACAACATCACCTGCATCAACCCTATAGACGCCTTGCGCGCCATTAAAGATGGGTTCGAGCAGCACACGGGCATCTCGACTGAACAACGCGAAAGGTATTTGAATCTGGTTTCAGCAGCAAGGCGAGAATACGACGATATTTCAAAGAAGGATGTGCAACGCGCTTTCGTTTATTCTTTCGAGGAGATGGCGAAAGGCATTTGCAACAACTACCTTGATAACGTCGAAGCCTATTGCAACAAAGAGAAGATGAAAGACCCCATCACCGAAGAGGAGATGGAGCCCGATGAGAAGTTGATGCGTTCAATCGAAGAGCAGATCGGCATCAGTGAAAATGCCAAGAACACCTTCCGGCAAGAGATTCTCATCAGGATTTCAACCTATGCGCGAAAGGGCAAACCCTTTGAGTATCAATCGCACGAAAGGCTCAAAGAGGCGATTGAGAAGAAAATCTTCTCAGACCTCAAAGATGTGGTGAAGATTACGACTTCATCGAAAACGCCGGATGCGGATCAAAAGCGTCGCATCAATGATGTCATAGACAGATTGGTGAGCGAGCATGGGTATTGTAGTGTTTGCGCCAACGAGTTGTTGACCTATGTTGGCACATTGCTTTCTCGCTAAGCAGGTTTCCAGTGTAGGTTTTTTCGCCCGCGTGTCCATTTTGGATATGCGGGCATCATTTTAGGAAATAGTTATGTCAGTTCAACGAAACGATTGGTCGCTGCAACGCAAAGGTCAGATTGATCAAGAGCGCCATAAAGAGAGAGTGAAAGAGGCCATCAAAAAGAATTTGGGTTCGATCGTCTCCAACGAATCAATCATTCTTTCTGACGGCAAGCGCGTTGTAAAAGTTCCGATTCGCTCGCTCGATGAATACAAATTTCGCTTCGATTACCGAAAGAAGAAACAGGTTGGCACGGGGGATGGCAAAACCAAAGTCGGAGATGTGATTGGTCGGGAAGGGCAACCTGGGCAAGGACCCGGACGCGGGTCAGGACCTGGTGGCGATCAAGCCGGACAGGATTATTACGAAGCCGATGTAGAGATTGACGAAATTGCCAAGTTGATTTTTGAAGATTTGAAACTACCATTTCTTGAGGAAAAAGCGAAATCGGCAGTGGAATCGAAGAATACAAAATTCACAGAAATTCGCCGCACAGGAATCATGTCGAATATGGATAAGCGGCGTAGTATGCTCGAAAATATCAAGCGCCAGGCAAGAGATACAGGCAAAGCAAAACTGGGAACTTTCAAAAAGGAAGACCTGCGATACAAGACCTGGGAAGAAGAGGTTCGCTATGAATCCAATGCCGTTGTCATTTCCATGATGGATGTCTCCGGGTCAATGAGCGAGTTCAAAAAGTACATCGCGCGTTCCTTCTATTTTTGGATGGTGCGTTTTCTGAGGACGAAATACGATAACGTGAAAATCGTCTTCATCTCTCATCACACGGAAGCCAAAGAAGTGACCGAAGAACAGTTTTTCACCCAGGGGGAATCAGGCGGAACGGTGGTATCTTCTGCTTACAAACTCGCGCTCGATATAATTGCTGAAAGATTCAATCCAAGAGATTGGAATATTTATCCATTCCATTTTTCTGATGGCGATAATTATTACTCGGACAATGATGAAGCCATACGGCTCGCCGATGAACTGACTACTACGTGCAATCTTTTCGGCTATGGAGAGATTGGCGAAGAAGGGGCTCTGAGTTATCGTCGATCGTCCGGCGCTCTGTTGTCAATTTTTAAAGATAGATTGAAGGATCAAGAGCGCTTCATAGGAGTTCGCATAGACGAAAAAGAAGACGTCTATCCTGCGTTGAAAGAATTTTTCGGCAAACGCGGTGTCGTTGTCTGAAACATCTGGCAGATTCATTGCTAAGCGGAGAAGGTATGGTTGACAAAGAAGTAAAAGAACTTGAAAACGCTGTTGAACAGATTTGGGATATAGCGACCAATAAATTCGGCTTGGATCCGTTTCCCACACGCTTTGAAATCGTTCCGGCAACGGTGATGTACGAAGTCGGTTC